>JAYUXG010000320.1:0-4131 GCA_043753125.1 Saprospirales bacterium
ATTGGTGCGATTGAAGCACTTCAAATTCTTCTTTTGTCAAGGGCATACCCAAAAATTTGATGCAAATATACGCCATGATTTAATCGCGCAGTACCGAAATTTGAGTATTTGATCAAATACTCGGATACGCAAATATTCAGATCCTTACCTATTCAATTTCCCTTCATCACCTCTTGGATCACCGTACCAGTATTACCATTGGGTTCCATAATTTGCAGCATTGCCGCCAAAGTGGGGGCTATATCAGTGATGCTGATGGGAGCGTAGGTACTGCCGGACGGGATTTGCCAGCCATACCATAGCAGCGGGACATGCGTATCATAGGCGTATGGCGACCCATGAGTTGTGCCCGCCCGGGCAAACAGCTCGTCGTCGGGATGCCAGGCAGGCTCGAGCTGGATAATAATGTCGCCGGAACGGCGCGGATGAATGCCCCGGCGGATCTCCGACACGAACGGATAATCAACAGGCAAGGCTTGCAATTGCGCTCGCGTGAAAGCATCATGTACGCCCGGTTGCGCTCTCAAGTAATTGATAATCAATTGATTCACCTTGTTCAAGTTCCACTTTAGCAAAGCCAGTGTATCGTGGTGGAGATAGACTTGCTGATTAATAACCTGATGGATGACATCGGCATTTTTTCCAAAAGCCGCGCCAAGGATCTGGTTTAGCGCGTCTTCCAGTTTGCTTTCTGGAAAAACGCCCGCCGGAATGCGCAGATCTTGCAGGTGCGCAGGTGTCTCTGCTCCACCGTGGTCGGCGGTCATGAAGACCAGCACATTGTTCTTGCCGTATTTCTGGTCCAAAAAATCAAAAAAACGGGCCAGATCGCGGTCAAGTTGCAAATACACATCCTCCGTCTCCTCGCCGTGGATACCAAACTGGTGGGCGCAATAGTCCGTACTCGAAAAGCTGATGCACAGGAAATCCGGATACTCATCCTGCCCCAACTGCATTTTCTCGGCGGCCTCCATCGCGAAATCAAGCGTCAGGGAATTGCCGGCCGGGACAAAACGAATCACCCCATAACCGCCCTTTTTCTGTAGATCAGGCAGATTGTAGGGCATTTTTCCGCTGAAATATTTGACGTACAGGCCGTCGTTGTAATTATCCCAGTTGGCGAAGCTCTCGTCGTAACGGAATGCAGGGTCGGTCTTCCAAGGTTTTGACAAATATGCATCGGGTAGCCGCCGGGCATTAAAATCCTGGACCCATTTGGGCAGCCCCAGCGAGTCAGGGTAGTAGCTGGAAGTGATGAAGTTGCCCGTGGCATCGTCAAACCAGTAGCAGGCATTGGGGATATGCCCGGCGGGCAGGATGCTGGCTCGATCTTTCAGGCACACGCCCACCACCTTGGACCGGAAATTGTTGGCCAGCCGCAGCTCATCAGTGATAGTGGACGACAGCAACACCGAGGGCGATTGCTGGCCTGCTTTCTGGTTGGGCGTACCAATCGCCTTGTATCGCTTGTCAGTGGTTACATAGCGTTTGGCGTGCCAGCTGGTGTCCCACCACTCATTACCGACAATGCCGCTCACCGCCGGGGTCGCCCCAGTGTAGATGGCGGCGTGACCGGGAGCAGTATAGGTAGGCATATAGTTGTAATGGGTATTGGCGCAGGAAAACCCCTCGCGCAAAAGCCGCTTGAAGCCACCGGATACATACTTCGATTGGTAGCGATATAGGTAGTCGTAGCGCATTTGATCGACCACAATGCCAACCACTAATTTTGGCTGCGCAAAACCCATTTGCTGCGCAAGCAAGATAGGCAGCAGAAAAAGGGGCAGTTTTAGATTCATTTTCATAGAAATGTTTTCGCGAAAACGCAGCGAACAGCAGCAACGGTATAGGCCGATCCCCTAAAGTCGCAAAAGCGGAGATTATGAAATTGTGAAGCCTGTCATTTCAGTCTCACACATACACTGGTTCGCCCTGCGTGAGCGTACGGGCGTTGGCTTCCGCGTGGGGCAGTTCGTAGCGAAAATAAAAACGCAAACAACGCAACACCTGCTCATAAAAATCGGGCGTAAAACGGCCACCGGAGCGTTGCTGCCGGGCAGCAAGGGCCAAGTGCAGCCACTGCCAGGCAATGACAATATTAGCGGCCATCTCCATGTAAACTGTGGCGTCGGCGGTAAAACGCTCTGTTTTCCCGGCTTGGGCGAAGGCCAGCAAATGCTGGGTCACCTCGGCCAGACGGCGGCTTTCCTGGCGCAATTCCTGGGCAAAAGGCTGCAACACCGGATTCAGATCAGCCTTAGCCGCTGTTTTTTCCATTTCGGTAAGCAACAGCTGGAACGCCCGGCCATTTTCTGCCAACACCTTGCGCCCCAATAGGTCGATTGACTGGATACCCGTGGTACCCTCGTAAATGGCCATGATGCGAATATCGCGGTAGTATTGCTGCAACGGAAAATCCATGGTGAACCCGTAGCCGCCCAGTACCTGCAGGCCGAGGCTCACCGCGCGGATGCCCTGCTCGGTGGAGTAGGTCTTTACGATGGGGGTCAGTATTTCCAGCAGCCGCCAAATGTCCTTTTTTTGGGCGGCATCCGTGGTCATGTGTTCCAAATCGCTGAGTCGGCAACAGAAAGTGGCCAAACTGAGTGCGCCTTCCACGATGCATTGCTGGGTCAGCAACATCCGCTGCACATCGGCGTGGCGGACGATGGGCACCGGTGCGGCCAGCGGGTCGCGGTTGCCGGGCAGCCGGCCTTGGGGCCGCTCATGGGCATATTGATTGGCAGCAAGGTAGGCTGCCAAGGCGACCGAGGCTGCCGAGTGGCCCACCCCAATGCGGGCCTCATTCATCATCTGGAACATATACGCCAGCCCTTGGTGCGGCTCGCCAAGCAACCAACCGTGGCAGTCGTCGTGTTCGCCGAACACCAAATGCGTAGTGGAATAGCCGCGCTGCCCCAGTTTCTGGAAATCGCCTGCTGTTTGCACATCGTTGTAAATCAATTTATTATCGGCTCCCGGACGCATTCTCGGAATCACGAACAGCGAAATGCCCTTCACACCCGGTGGTGCCCCTTCGATGCGGGCCAGCGTCAGGTGGACAAAATTGTCCGCCCCACCGTGGTCACCGCCGGAGATGAATATTTTCTGACCTTTGATGTAATAATAGCCTTCCGTCGTGGGGTGGGCGGATGTGGTGATGTCGGTCAACGAGCTGCCGGCCTGCGGCTCGGTGAGGGCCATCGTACCCTGCCATTGTCCGGCGTACATTGGCAGCACGTAGGTCTCCACCAATGCGGGCGAGCCAAAGGCCGCGATGAGCCGCGCTGCGCCGCCGGTCAGCCCTAAGTAACCTTGGGCACTGTTGTTAGCCGCCTCAAAGATACAATGGATGGCCGCATAGAGCATTTCCGGCATCTGCATTCCGCCCCGGTCAAAATCGTCGCGGGCACCGATCCAGCCGTTGTCGCCCGCCCCGCGCAGCACCCGGCCCACCTGTTCGTGGGTACTCACCCGTCCTGCTTGCCAGCGGGCGGGCTGCTCGTCCATCGCTCGGAAATAAGGGTATAGTTCCACGTCTGACCAGTCTTTGGCGGCCTGTAACACCAAGTCCACCGCACTTTCGTCGAGGTGGGCAAAGCGGGGATGCGCAAACAAATCCTGGATGTGGTGGGCTTCCAAGAGCAGAAAACGGAGCAGGTCGAGGGAAACGTAGGGCGGCATGGTGGATCTTTGGAGGTAAAAGTATTGATTGTTCGCTTTGGGTAAACGGGTTTATCTTTGCCGAACAAAATTTATTATTATGGCCACAAATACAGGTAGCAATAGCCGAAAAGGAGCCGTCAAAAAAAGGTCACAGGTAATCAATAAAAAAACGGGCCTTTATGTCAAGCGTGATGCCGAGACTGGGCAGTTTATAGGTGTGAAAAAGGATGGTAAGCCCTTTAAAGGAATTACGAAAGAGGAGATTCAGAAACTTTCCCCTGCACTAAAAAAGTTGGCTGATTATGATAAAAAAGGGAAGAAATGAACCCGTGTAACTATACAGCCGCCTTCGGCGGCAAAGAATTAAAAAAAAGTGTTGACAATTTTCAAAATAGCTGTATTTTTTGGCGTTTAAAATGAATGAACAACCTTGATTGAGTCTGATTACATAGCAAGAATAGCGGT
>JAYUXG010000321.1:0-4129 GCA_043753125.1 Saprospirales bacterium
GTACTGTGTCGCGCCACGGCCACCGAGTTGGCCGGGCGAAAGGCTTCCGAGATAAGGCTGAGGGCAAACACGGCACCGCACATCGCCCAGAAATCATGCACCAGCATCATCCCGATCAAGGCCACGCCATTGAGCAACAAGCTCCAGAATTGTACCGGGTAGTAGCCCACTCTATCCGATAGCCAACCGCCCAGATACGCTCCCAACAAGGCCCCCAGTCCAAAAAACACCATCACGTAACCGGCATTTTCGATGCTAAAATGCAGGGTCTGGGTGAGGTACAGGGTCATGAAGGCAATCACCATAGAGCCGCAGCGATTGACCAAACTGACCGTGGACAAGAACCAGATTTCGCGGGGAATACCAGCGTAGGAGTTTCGCCAGTGCGTATAGATTTTGCGCAGCATTTTTCAGAATTTGGACAGGTGAAGAATGGATTAACCAAATAAACAACTGTACAGCCTCGGCGATGGTTCCCTTGAAAGAATAAAATTTTTCCCCATCGCAAAAAACGCCGACCACAATGAAGTGGTCAGCGTTGTTCATACATCATAATGAACGACTTTTGCTCAGCGTACGATCAATTTTTCTCGCTCCGGGCCGGTGGAAATCATGCGGATCGGCACCCCCAGGTAGCATTCCAAGTCTTCTAAATAAGTCTTGGCCAGCGCGGGCAGCTCTTCAAAATCAAGGATGCCATCCAGGGACTGCTGCCAGCCCGAATAAGTCTTGAATACCGGGGCCACGTCCGTTTGGCAGAGATCGTAGGGCAGATTTTGCTGCGGCTGGCCATCGTAATAATAGTGCGTGGCGGCTTGCACTTCGACAAATGAATTGAGTACGTCAATCTTGGTCATGCAAATCTCCGTGGTGCCGGTGAGCAGAATGGTGTAGCGCAATTGCGGCAGGTCGATCCAGCCGCAGCGACGTGCCCGGCCAGTGGTGGCCCCAAATTCGCGGCCCTCCTGCCGCAGCTGCTCGCCAATGTTATTGTCCTGCTCGGTGGGAAACGGCCCACCGCCCACGCGGGTGCAATAAGCCTTGGTGATGCCGATGACTCGCCCGATGCGCTGTGGTGCCACGCCCAAGCCCGTGCAGGCCCCGGCAGTAATAGTATTGGAAGAGGTGACGTAGGGATAAGTCCCAAAATCAATGTCGAGCATGGCCCCCTGTGCGCCCTCGGCCAACACCCGCTGACCAGCGTTCAGGGCATCGTGGAGGTAGTAGTCGCCGTCCACAAAACGCAGCTGGCGTAGGGTATCCAGACTGGCAAAC
Source organism: Saprospirales bacterium (assembly GCA_043753125.1). Lineage (GTDB taxonomy): Bacteria > Bacteroidota > Bacteroidia > Chitinophagales > Saprospiraceae > M3007. The sequence continues at coordinate 1,276 of JAYUXG010000321.1, forward strand.
CACTTCTCCTCTTCAGTCGGCAGATCGAAGGGTACGCTGGGGTAGATTTTGAGCAACTCCAAATGCTTGTCCCGCAAGGTCTTGTACTGGTCGCGGAAGTACGGCGAGGTGGTGTCACCCACCCGCAACCCGTTGCGCCCGGTCTTGTCCATATAAGTCGGGCCGATGCCCTTCAGCGTGGAGCCAATCTTCGCCTTGCCCTTGTGTGCCTCACTGGCAGCATCGAGCCAACGGTGGGTAGGCAGGATGAGGTGCGCCTTACGGGCGATGAACAGGCGGTCGTGAAAACGCACTTGGCTACCTTCCAGATCGTGTAATTCCTGCTCGAACAGCACCGGATCGAGCACGACCCCATTGCCAACCAGATTGAGGAGACCATCGCGAAAAATGCCCGATGGCACTGTGTGTAATACGTATTTGTGGCCGCCGAACTGTAGGGTGTGGCCAGCGTTGGGGCCGCCTTGGAAACGGGCCACCAGGTCGTAGTCATTGGCCAGATAATCCACAATTTTGCCTTTCCCCTCGTCGCCCCATTGCAGGCCGAGGATGACGTCTATTTTCATACGAAAAAAAGGTTGAGAATGTTCAGAGAGAGTTGAGAATGTTGAGTAGGCACAACTCGTTTTAAAAAAGGGGACAAAAGTAGGAAAGAACTAGAGGCCCAAGCCAGCCTGGACGTATTAAAAGAGTTTTAAACCCGCATTCTTTTCCACCGCTTTGGCAAAAAACGCAGTATGAAAAGCATTTGGATATTTTTGGGATTGGCCTTGTTGCTACTGGTTGGCCAAACTCATGTCAAAAATCAAGAGCGGTGATACACGGGTAGATATTAAGCAGCTAAAGCCCGCCGACATGGCGGGCAATGCCGTCATTGGCGGTTACAACCGGCTGCGCATCTGCCACTTCAATCATACCGCCCGAAATCCTCATAGAATGGAATTGTGCAATCACCTCAAGTTGACAAACTATATTTTCCTAAACCCTACGCGCTTCCCCGGTCGTGTCGGCTGTCCCATTTTGTGCTATATGTAGCCATTCAACGCCCTAAACCTGCTTTTTACTCCTACCAATCCGCTATTGCCTGAAAAACCCTCCCCACACGGCACGATTTCTTAGGTTTGCCCTGACGACTAAATCGTCACGCTAATCTTTTCCACCATGCACAAATTAACCTTGCTGTTGCTGCTTTCGGCTTCATCCATGCTGTCCGCCCAGGCCCCCGCGTCGGACACCGCCAAAGTACGATCTCCCTATAACCAGCACGAGCTGTTCGATCCGCTCTTTAACTATACGCTGCTGACCAGTACCCGCAGCGGCACCGGTGCCCCCGGTGCACAATACTGGCAGAACGTGGCCAACTACAACATCAACGCCCGCCTCGACGAGAACACCGACGCCATCAGCGGGGACGTACAGATTGAATACATCAATAATTCACCCGATGCACTCGCCTTTCTGTGGTTACAACTGGACCAAAACCTGTTTAAAGCGGATTCGCGGGCCGCAGTGATCGACGGCAAGGCCTCTACGGGCTTCCAAGGCGGCTATAACATCCAATCGGTGATGGTGGAGCAAAACGGCAAGAAGTTGGTCCCCAAATTTGAGGTCACCGATACCCGCCTCCAGATCCGCCTTAGCCAGCCAGTAGCCCCCAAGGGCGGCAAAATCAAGATTTTCATCGTGTACCAATTCAGCATCCACGATGGTCGGTCCATGCGCATGGGCAAGATGGATACGCCCAATGGCCGCATCTACGAGGTGGCGCAGTGGTACCCACGGATGTGTGTATACGACGACCTCGAAGGCTGGAACGTGCTGCCCTACCTGGGAGCGGGCGAATTTTATCTGGAATATGGCGATCTGGACTACACGGTGAACGTACCGGCAAGTTTTATCGTCGTGGGTTCCGGCGAGGTCCTCAACCCCACCGAAGTCTATACCGCCGAGCAAAACCGCCGCCTGAAAGCTGCTGCCGAAAGCGACAAAACAGTGTTGATCCGCAGCAAGGACGAGGTGACCCGGCCTGATTCGCGCCCAGCCAAAGACGGTCGCCTCACTTGGCGTTTTCGCTGCAAGAACGCCCGCGACGTAGCCTGGGGTGCCTCCAAAGCCTTTGTGCTCGATGCCGCCCGCATCAATCTGCCCAGCGGCAAAAAGGCCCTGGCCATGTCGGCTTATCCCGTCGAGAGTGCCTTCGACTCCATGTGGAACCGCTCAACAGAGTACGTCAAGGGTGCCGTCGAATTTTATTCCCAGTACGTTTACGAATACTCTTATCCCGTGGCCGTCAACGTAGCCGGGGCAGAGTACGGGATGGAATATCCCGGCCTGGTGTTCTGTTATCACGGCGCGAAGAAAGGCGACTTGTGGGGCGTAACCAGCCATGAATTTGGACACAACTGGTTCCCGATGGTCGTCGGCAGCAACGAACGCAAGTTCGCCTGGATGGATGAGGGCTTCAATAGTTTCATGAACGGTTTGGCAGATAAAGCCTTTAATAAGGGAGAATACGACAATGGCGCGCAGGACTTGCACAAAGCCGCAGCGGGCCTGTTCCCCAAGGATGCCGATCCGATCATGACTACCCCCGATGTGATGCGGCCCCGCTACCTTGGTCTGGTGGCTTACTCTAAACCAGCAGTCGGGTTAACCCTGTTGCGCAACACCATCCTCGGCCCGGAGCGTTTCGACTATGCTTTCCGGACCTACGTCCACCGTTGGGCCTTCAAGCACCCCACGCCTTCCGATTTTTTCAAGACCCTGGAAGATGCGGCGGGCGAAGACCTGGGCTGGTTTTGGAAAGAGTGGTTTTACGAGGCCTGGCCGTTCGACGTGGGGGTCAACAGTGTGACTT
>JAYUXG010000322.1:0-4118 GCA_043753125.1 Saprospirales bacterium
ATTCATTTGTACGTCGCTATGTTCGAGTGGATGCACAACTGGAAGAAAATATCGCCCGCATTTATGCAGGCAATAGTATTCAGTAAGTCAGAAACATGAGCCACAAACATTTGTTAATCATCAGAATCAGCCTCTACGCCCACACCGAACACCCCTCCGTACAATTTGTGCAAATGTCCACCTCGTTGCGTCCCTTCAAAATAGCCCCCCGAAATTGCTGGTAGGCTGGTCCTTGCCAAAGGGTACGGAAAGTGGCCTTTTTCAGGTCGCCCAGCCGGTATTGTGCGTCCTTGTCGAAGCAACAGGGTACGACCAAGCCATCCCAAGTGATGACGCAGGCGTGCCAGAGCTTCCAGCAGTGGTTGGCCAGGGCGTGCTTTACTTTCCAGGTGCCGTCTGCTGTTTGGCGGTAGCGGGCGTACTGTTCCTGTAAAGGGATGAGCGAGTTACCATGTTCATAATCATAGACTTGTGCGGTTTTCAATCGCACTTCATCCACACCAATCTCTTTAGCCAGGCGATAGATTTCCGGAATCTGGTGTTCGTTGTGCCGCACCACCAAAAACTGGAAAATAATGTGCGGGCTGCGGCTACCCAGTTGTTTTTTCCATTTCACCACGTTGCGCGCGCCTTGCAGTACGTGTTCCAAGTTGCCGCCTTTGCGGTACTGCGCGTAGGTTTCCTGGGTGGTGCCATCTACCGAAATAATCATCCGGTCGAGGCCGGACTCCACGGTGCGGCGGGCATTTTTGTCGTTCAAAAAATGCCCGTTGGTGCTCGTAATAGTAAACAGGCCCTTCTGGTGGGCATAACTGACCATGTCCAGAAATTTTGGGTTGATGTATGGCTCACCCTGAAAGTAAAATATAAGGTGCAGCAGATCGCGGTGCAGCTCATCCACGGTACGGCGGAAAAAATCTTCCTTCAGGTTACCCGTTTCGCGGGTGAAGGCGCGCAACCCGGACGGACATTCGGGACAGTGCAGGTTGCAGGCTGTGGTGGGTTCCACACTGATTGTCACGGGCAGCCCCCACTGCACCGGGCGGTGCAGCCAACGGGTGAGGTGGTACGACGATAGTACTTTGGTGAAGTTCCACACTCGGCGCGGCGTGAGCTTGGATATAAAATTCAAGGTATCGTACAGATAAAATTTCATGGCACAAAGGTAGGGGGAAGCGTCTCTGCTTTTCAGTTATTAAAGCCCGGACGTATTTTCTTCGCCTCGTATTACCTTTGAACCTTCGGCATGGGCGAGGAAGCAAAACTGGCCTGTTTTTCTCAAATAGGTTGCGGGTGAACAGCATGAGGGCCGAAAAGATTTCTGTACGGTTATTTAAAACTTATTTTTTCAATGATGCAAGAAACAAAAAAGGAGAGCGGTGGAAAGAAAACAAACCGGGAAACCTGGCTGCTGGTGCTATTGGTAATGTTTGGCGCAGTCGGCTTAGGGGTGTTGCAATTTGCCCGAAAAAGTCCTGGCGGGCGCACCGAAGACCGCGCTTTGGTGCAGGCCAAAGGCACGGAAGGCGTAGTTGACCCGGAAGCCACCCGCAAAATTCAGAGCATCCCCGGCAATTTGCTGCACATACACAAAAGACCGGAACTAGGCCAACCCTACCGCGTCGTCATGGAAAATTTCGGCAAGGGTACGGTCTATGATTTAGAATATGGGAAAGGTCTGCGCAAGACTTTTGTGTCCCAAGAGCTGTGGTTCACTTTCCCCGATACAGGCAGGTATGTACTGAAGTTGTTTGCCAAATACGAAGGCCAAGAGGTACAACTGGATACCTTGCAACGGGTCGTTTCCCGGCGCCCGAAGGTGTCTAAAGTCTTGCCAACCGTTGATTATTAGGTGGAATTTTGCTCAAATACTTGCCACGCCTACCCTTTTGAGTAGTTTTGTCGCCAAAGGCCAAACCCTTGGACGAATCCAACCAATCTAAATCTTCAACTTCGGAACAGCATGAAAAAAATCGGAATATTACACGGTAAGGAATCTTCTTTTCCGGAGGCCTTTGTGGCGCGGGTCAATGCCAAGAACGTGGCGGGCATCCATGCGGAACCCACCTTGGTGGACGAACTGATGCAGGGCGAGCCGACTCCCTACGCCGTTATCGTTGATCGGATCAGCCAGGATGTGCCTTTTTATAGGGCGTACTTAAAGAATGCCGCGATGAACGGTACTGCCGTCCTCAACAACCCTTTCTGGTGGAGTGCGGACGAGAAATTCTTCAACAACTGCCTTTCTACAAAGATCGGCGTACCGGTGCCGCGCACGATCTTGCTGCCTTCCAAGGAAATGCCGCCCGATACTAGTGGCCAGAGTTTCCGCAACCTGAAATACCCGCTCGAGTGGGAGCGGATGATCGACTACCTGGGTGGTTTCCCGCTGTTCATGAAGCCCCACTCCGGTGGCGGCTGGAAGAGCGTGTATAAAGTGGACAACTACGAAGAGTTTTTCCGCGATTACAACGAGACGAACACGCTCGTAATGATGTTACAGGAGGCCATCGAGTTTGATGCTTACTTCCGTTGCTACTGCCTGGGTGGCAAGTACGTCCGCATCATGGACTATGAGCCGCGCAACCCCCACCACCTGCGCTATGTGGCTGACCACAAAGTATCCGGTGAACTGCGCGCGCAGATGCACGAATTGGTGTTGCGCATCAACCACGCTTTGGGGTATGATTTCAACACGGTCGAGTTTGCCATCCGCGATGGCATTCCTTACGCCATTGATTTTTGCAATCCTGCACCCGATGCCGAGCTTACTTCGGTGGGAGAGGAGAATTTCGAGTGGGTAGTGGAAAATGCCGCCAACATGGCCATCGAAAAAGCCCAGAACAACCGCGAGGGAGGCAATAACCTGACGTGGGGGACTTATGTACAAGGATCGGTAGCAGGCCAGTCGCCCGGTATGCCCGGTATGGCCAGCGCGGATGTATCTGCCGAGGACCCAGCTTCAAAGAGTGGCAAGGCTGGTCGGGCCAAGAAATAGTATGCCAACAGAAGCTGATCTATAAAGCGTAGGGTCAGAAAGTATTCCCATGAGAAGATAGCCCATTGGTTCCAGTCGGAGTCAATGGGCTGTTCTGTATATTTTAGTTAAATTTTGCCTTGCCTGTTCATGCTGCCGGTGTTTTCGTCATTCTTCTTCTAAATCCTGCACCGTGAAAACTGCCCGTCCACCTTGAGCCGTATATGTATTGACTACCGCTTTCTGGAAATTTCGACCGTTTGCCCAAGAATCAGCCCCCTCAAAAATTAAAATGCACCTTTTTTCAAAAAATTTTCACAAAATCTTCCGGTGCGTTCATTTTTGGCAAGCGATTTGAAATACTCTATACAACGGCACGAAACAACCGCAAGCCACCACAAAATCAAATAGCCACAATCACCCACTCACAAATCCATAACCGACACATACAATGAAAAATTCCAGCATAATCCCGGCTCTTACGCTTGTTTTCGCAAGCCTTTTCACGATGAACCTGAACGGCCAAACGCCATCTTTCCAAGATTTCTTGGCGCAGTTCCCTACCGCATCGCTGCCTTACTCGCTGGATGCACAGAGCCTGCAAGCAAAAATAACTGGTGCTGCCGCTATGGAAAAAGCAAAGCACATGGGCTGGGAATACTACGAGTTCCTCCCAGAGTTGGAGCGCAGCGCAGAGTTCAGCGGAATGCCAGTGCACCCAGAGCCGGTGGCCAAATTTGAAAACAACGAATACTACGCCGTGCTGTACAATATCGCTCGCGGTTTCAGCAAGGGTGCCAAAACCTACAGCATCTCCCTGTTCGACAAACAAGGTGCTTATATCTCCACTCACTTTGTGGCTGGTGTGAACGCCAACGAAGTCACCGCAGTGATGATCGACGCACAAATGAACGCCACGGTGAGCCTCTTCAAAGCCAACGCCGGTACGGCACTGGTACAACGGGCTACCCAATCGTTCGATCTTTTCCTGGAAGGCAATCCTGACCAAGTGGAATGGGTAGTGGCCCCAGCCCAAGAAGTGGAAGCAACGACCACCGAAACAATGGTCAGCACCGAAAACTAAAAATTGATTATTGCCAATACATAATAGCGAGGCCCGCTGCACAAAGGTGCAGCGGGC
>JAYUXG010000323.1:0-1564 GCA_043753125.1 Saprospirales bacterium
CTTGGCAGATACTTTCGCTCGGGCTTTATTAACTTTGGTTACTCGGATGGTGCCGGGCTTGCAGGTACCGGGTGCTTGCCAGTCACCAGCCAGGATTAGGGAATCTATACGTTCGGTCAGTTGCAGATCGCCCGCTTTGATGCACCAATACCAACCAACCGTGTTCCAATGCTGGTCTCTGACTTTGGATTCCTGAAAATGAAAAACGGTACCTTCTAAAGTAGCCGTGACGGCCAAAGTGCCGGAACCTCTTTTACTACTGATGTACGATGTGCCAGTATAAGTAGTACTGTCGCTGGTAGTCGTCAATTGCAGTTCAAAATCGTACCAGCCTATTTCGTTTTGGTACAATTGGCCAGTCCAGTGCCCGGCGAGGTTCTGGCTGTGCAGGGAATAGGAGAGACAGAGGATCGTAATGGCGAGGAGGGTGTTTTTCATAGTTTTATTCTATTAATTCAACATGAATATGGTCGTCATGCCGGACGGCGTGGCAGCCTGCGTGGCGAAGGTTATCAAGCCTATCCAATTGCAAACGTTTTTTTAGATAGGGTTCGATCAAAACCCGCTTTACGTGTGGATGGACGCAGAAAAGGCGCGTCATAGCCGCCGTCCTTGCTTCATCCAACTGGAAATCAGGCTTTCGATCTTGCGGCACCAAATTTTCTAAATACCCATATTGCCAGTAGCCCTTCTTTTCGCATTCTGCCGATTGGTCATACTCGTTTGGTCTGGGATGCTCAAACACACCATACCCAATAGGCGAAGGCGTACCCGCCACAGGCTTTCCAGTACCACGGTCTTTCCAAAGCAATGCAATATCCAGCTTCCGTCCATCAGAATGGCTTAAATGCGGAAGGAGGGGCCACCCGTCAAAAAAAGGGTGTTGTGCATCCAAGTACAGCAAGGTAGTTCGATGATGCCTTTTCATTTCAACAGCGACATCAATGGTAAGGCGACGCAATTTGGGCTGGACGTAATGTCGGCAAAGTAGTACTGTCAACCAATTTTGTGGCCGAATATCCGAGTGCCTGATTGGCATTGCCACCCGACCAAAACGAGGTGCAACCATTGGTAATACCATTAGTACTGTAAACAAATAAACTCCTGAAAATGTAATAAGTTGGAGTATAAAACGAGGCCATTTATTTGTAAAACGCCTGCTAATACGACGATACAAGGGGAAACAAATTACATAGATTAGGCCACCTACTTGTGTAAGTGCGGTCAAAAAAGCGATGACAAATAAGTGCAACAGGACAGTGAGGGTCCGAAATATATACGGCATGATAGTTTTGCGTAAAGCGAGTGGGTGGGCAAGGAAGCGCGGTACAAAAGAAAACAATTAGATGAGGTATGCACTATATTTGGCAGATTTTTCGTAATTTCAGCAGATGGCTCACTGCTTTAATTTTCCTCCGCTCATGCAAAAACTACTAACCTGCCTCACCTGCTGGCTCGTTCTCTCTCAATTATCCGCCCAAGATGCTTACCATAATAGTATCACGGCCCAACTCCAAAGCCAGAATAATTTGGCCAATGGCCAGTGGGTGCTGCCCAACACGGA
>JAYUXG010000324.1:0-1562 GCA_043753125.1 Saprospirales bacterium
TCTTCTTTCCCAACCATAATTCTGCTACCTTCGCTGTCGGTAGTTGGTTCCCGATGCTTTGCACCGGGATGAAAAGGGAATCTGGTGGTGTAATTACTATAACGTCAAAACGTCCAAGCGTGTGCGCAGATTTTCCCCCTTACTAAGCGCAGATGAGTGCTGGCGACTAGTTTTTCTAGTGGTTGCCCTGGCCGTTTTTTGGCCTGCTCGCCACGCCGGGTTTGTGACCGACTGGCTGGGCGGGCAGGAGCGTTACGAGGTGGGTACTTTTGGCCAGGCCCTGCATAGTTTTGGGTGGGTAGCGATTTTGCCGGTGTTGTTCACACTCAATTTCACCCTGTTCAAAGCGTTTGGCACCGCCTGGCTACCCTGGTTTTTGATCTTCACCAGTCTCCATGCGCTAAACGGTTGGCAGTTGTTTCGCTTGGTCAGTCGCCTGCTGCGTGGCAGCGGCGGGCCGAACGGCTACTGGGCGGCGTTGGCTACTGGCGGGCTGTTCCTGCTGTCGCCTTATGCCGTGGAGCCAATTGTGTGGAAAGGCTGTATCCAATATCCACTGTCGCTGCTGTTTTTATTGATTACCCTCCAAAAAACCCTTGATTTCGTCGAGCAACCACGTTGGCGCACTACCCTGCTGATACATGGTTTGTTTTTGACCGCCATCTATTTGACGGAGTGGAACATTATTGTGCCCGCCATCTTGACCCTGTTGATCTTGGTAAAAACCTGGGAGACGGCTATGTGGTCTTTGCTGCGCCTGCGCCTCACCAGACTAGTGCTGCCACAATTAGTGATCTTGGTCGGCTGGTTTGCCTTGAACAAAATCTATTTGGGACATTGGGTGGGCCACTACGGCTCGGCCACCCATTTGCAGTTGCAGCCAGCCGCCATGTTCGGCACCAGCCTGAAATACTTGGCCAAATACGCGGGGTTTGTCCGTTACTTCGAGCATGGCACCAAAGAGCAAGTGTTTGGCTGGTTCGATCAGCCATTTGTGTTGGGGCTGGCGGTAGGTTTGATGGCCTCGCTGTTGGTGGCGTATGGATTTTATTTCACCAAGTTGCAGGCCCGCTGGCGTTGGGCAGGGTGGGGGCTGGCGACCTTTTTTGTGGCCCTCTTACCGGTATCCAACTTGTTTTTTTACCTGTTGCAGTGGTCAGAAAATGACCGCTACGGCTACTACGCCTCAGGCTTTTTCTGGATGGCCGTGCTGCTCGGTTTGGCTGGGCTGCCGCGCTTGGTCTTTCGCATCATCGTGATCGCCTTATTGCTCATTTCCCTGTTTTTGCAGTTAAAGATGACCATTTTATGGGGCCAATCAGAGGACATTTACGCCAGTTTGGTGCGCGATTTTCGTTGGTACGACCGTGATGAGGTCATTATTTTGGCTTCGCCCGACAACCTGCAGGGCATTTCCATGCTGCGCATTATTGGTCAACAGAGCGGCTTCGATGAGGCATTGGCCCTGCGTCGGCACCAACCCTACACCGGCAAGATGTGGGAAGTGGCTCAGTTCAATATGGAAAAGCCCACCGATGGCGTGAAAGTGGAGCGTGATTCCA
>JAYUXG010000325.1:0-9938 GCA_043753125.1 Saprospirales bacterium
GAAAAGTAAGGTCCGGAAGGATCGCTTCTTCGTGTACGCCGTGTTCCGCCACGGCGACGACACGTTTGTACGCCAACGTGTGGCGCAGGATATTTGGCAAAACCTATATGAGTTTCCTTTGCTGGAACTGACGGCTTGGCCAGACGATTTTAAGGAATTGCCGCCCCTGCTATTGCGGCATTGGTTCCCCGATGGTGCGCCGGTGGGGTTGGATGTCGAGGCTATTTCGAAGCCATTTCGCCAGACGCTGACCCACCGCCAAGTCACGGCAGTCTTCTGCGAAATGCGACTTTCCACTACTGTTTTGCCCGCCGTTTTCGCCGCTCCACCCTTTGCCGAATGGCGGCGGCTTTCGAGGGTGGAATTAAAAAAAAATATCGCTGTTCCACGGGTAATTGATTGGTACTTACAGAATATAGCCTTAACTTTAAGGCTTTAAGTAAGCACCCATTTTTACTGGAAAATCTGTCATCGGAAAGCTGGAAATACTTTTTGCCGAACACAGTTTTCACTTATAAATCACAACATTTACCATGATCAACAAAGTTACCCTTGTTGGCCATCTCGGTGGAGACCCCGAGATTCGCCACCCAGAAAGCGGCGTCCCAGTCGGCCGTTTTTCGCTGGCCACCAACGAAAATTACAAGGACAAAGAAGGCAACTGGCAATCGCGCACCGAATGGCACAATGTGGTCGTCTGGCGCGACGATGCTGAGCGGGCCGAAAAGATGCTGAAGAAAGGCATGATGGTGTATGTGGAGGGCAAGATCTCTTACCGCAAGTACACGGACAAAGATGGTGTAGAGCGCAATACCACCGACGTAGTGGCCAACCTCTTCCGCAGCATGGAGAAGCGCGAGGGCGGTGCCAACGACAGCCGCTTCCCAACCACCGAACCGAACACTGCCAAGAGTGCCAGCCCGATGCCTACCGCTGACGTAAGTGCGGGGGGCGACGATGACTTACCATTCTGATAACATCATTGTAATGTACCTTGTTCCACATGAGTCATCTCGAATTTTCGGGGTGGCTCATGTCGTTTCTGGGAAATTTAGATTCTTATGGTTCCTATTCCGTTTTCCATGCGCCTTTCCTGGTTTGGTGGCACGCTATTGGTCTCCATGCTACTACTCGCCTGCCAAAACGATGGCAAGCGCGACATCCGGGCCTACTATTTTCCGGCACAGGACCTCCACAATGGCCAGGTCTACCAATACGCCGTGACCCAGAACGGCAACCCGGCTAATGAGTATTGGTACTACCGATCTTCGCTACGCGACAGCGGACTTTTCTTCACCGCTACCAATTACGACCGCAACTACCAAATTTCCCAGATTACCACTGAGAAAATCTTCGCAAGCGGTGCCGTCTCCCGCGACTATTTCATCTACGAGCCGGATACATTGAGTGACCAAGTGGTGCAAGTGCGGGCCACAGTGGAGTCGGCCAACGTCTTTCCTTTTCAGGTAACGGACTCGTTGGGGGTCTTTCTGTTCCGCCTGCACTATGCGTCCGCCAACGATACGACCACCACAATCTACGTTATTCGCAACCGCCGTTTCTTGGGCGACGGGCCAGATTTTAAATTACAGGGCAAAACCTATCCATGTGTCCGCTTTGGCCTGCGCGAGGTGGTCGGCAACGAAAAAGAAGGGGCCTCGGAAGTGGAAGGCCAAGGCGAAGAATGGTATGCACAGGGCATCGGCCTGGTGTACAGCCGCAAGTCCTTTGGCGATTACCGCTTGGAGTCGCGACTGACCGATCGGTTTCCGATGGCGGAATTGGAACGGCGGGCGAGTGAACAATTTGGCAAGGATTAAAGGTATCCTTTACATAAACTTCAGCGGCTGAAATCGCTCACCCAGCACTGCCTGAGAATCAGCCTGTAGCCAGTTGTCCAGAAGAATGTTTGAAACCGAGTGAACGGCTTCAAGACGGCCGAAATCGGCAAACGTTTAAAGCGCTTAATGCAACTTTAAGATATGTGGAGTACTGGCTTGTGATTTACATTTGCTGCGTATCTACGTTTGGTTCTAAACCTTTCCAATGACAAAAAAAAACATCGCCATATTAACCGGGGGCGACTCCGCCGAGCGCATCATTTCGCTGAAAAGCGGTCAGGTAGTGCAGGAACACCTGCCTGCCGACCGCTACCGGACTTTTTTGATCGACATCCAAAAGAGTGACTGGCGCGATTTGGCTACGGGTACGTCCATAGACAAGAACGATTTTTCTTTGACCGTACGGGGCGAACATATCCGTTTTGACGCGGCCTTCGCGGCCCTGCACGGTAGCCCGTTGGAAGATGGCAAGATGCAGGGCTATTTGGAAATGCTCGGCGTGCCGTACACGTGTTGCAACGGCTACGTGAGTGCCTTAACCATGAACAAGCACAATACCAAGTTGCAACTCGCGCCACACGGGGTGCCGATGGCCAAGTCGGTGCTGCTGCGGCGGGGCGACCCGGTGGACAGAGAACAATTGCTGGCGATGGGCCTGCCATTGTTCGTAAAGCCCAATGACCACGGTTCCAGCTTTGGCGTGACCAAGGTGAAAAATGCGGAAGCCCTGGCCCCAGCCCTCGAAGAAGCGTGGCGATACAGTACAGAAGCGGTAGTGGAAGGGTATTTGCCGGGACGCGAGTTTGGCAATGGTGCGCTGCGGGTGAACGGTGACATCGTGGTGCTGCCGGTCACGGAAATTATCCCGGAGACGGAATTCTTTGATTTTGCAGCCAAATACGAGGGCAAATCGCAGGAAGTCACGCCCGCCGACCTCTTGCCCGCATTGACCAGCCAAGCCCAAGCCCTGTCGCGCCAGCTTTACGAAGTATTGAAATGTCGCGGCGTGGTGCGCTTCGATTACATCCTCGTCGGCGAAATATTTTATGTGCTGGAAGCCAATACGATACCAGGCATTTCGCCGACCAGCATTGTGCCGCAGCAAGCCCAGGCGCATGGCTGGACGTTGGGGGAATTTTTTTCGCTGCTAATTGAAGAAAGTATGAACTATGATGTATGAACTATGAACACATTTATAGTTCATACATCATAGTTACTCTTTCCCGCTATCCCCCACGAAGTAGTGTTCCTTATTCCGGAACAGCACGTTGAACGTCGTCATGCTGCCATAGCAACGGGTGATGTATTGTTGTAGGTTGACCTTGTCCTCATCGCTCAACTTTTTATGGGCATTGATTGCCTGTTCGAGTACGCGCAGGCGGTCGCGCATCATCACGATTTTGTGGAAAAATGTGTCGATGGGGACTTCCTTGGCGGAGGTGGCGGTGTCGCCGGGTTGCAGGATGAGTTTACCGTTGTTCCAGCGGTCCCCAAGGGGCACTTTTTCAAGACTTACCCCGGCCCAAGACCGCAGGATGCGCACCAGCGATTCTTCGGCCTCGGTGAAGGACACCGCCTCTTCGGTAGCGATTTTCTCCACTACTTCCCAGCCGCTGTAGTCTTTGCCGACCATTTTCAGGCCGTATTGCATAAAACAAACTTCGTAGGCGGCCACGTGCAGCCGAACGATGGCACCATCCCCAAATGCAGGGTGCTTGACGCGAGAACCGATCCCGAGAAATTCCATAAATATTTGGACGTTGGATTATTTGATAGTTGGATGTTAGACTTGATTGGTAGTCAATTCATTGTCTTTTCCTTGTTCTCGCTGGACACCGCATCTCTATCTATCCAGCGCATAATGCCGATTATTAAAACAAGCGACATGGCTGCGGCAAGCCACGGCACCTCCACATCTTTTTCAAGATCAACGGTGGAAATCTGGCTGTGGAATAAATACTGCCCCACCACCTGCAAGCCATTGTTGAAAAAATGTGCGGCCACCGGCACCCACAGACTTTGGGTCTGCCAATAAAGCCAGCCCAATAAAAACCCCAGCAGCAAGCGCGATAGAAAACCGTCGAACTGGCCGTGAATGGCACTAAAAATGGTTGCCGTCACCACAATGGCCACCCAGGGATTGGCAATGCGGCGCATCAATTGCTGTTGCAACACCCCCCGAAACACCACCTCTTCGCCCAGCGCAGGCAAAAGAGCGATGAGCAGCAGATTGGCCAGCAGTTCCCAAAGGTTATCCATTTGCAGAAGGCCCTTCAGCATTTCGTCCGTACTAACCTCTATATTGCGCAACACCTCTGGCATTGGCAGCGACTTGCTGACCATCAGCAAAAAAAGTACCAGCGGCATGGCTACCAGCAATAACAAGCAAGCTTGGCCCACCCGGCGCAGCGACGGCCACTGCCGAGCGCCCAAATACTCGCGCCAACCGGGGAAACCCGGCGACAAACGGCGGTAAAAAATCCAGGCGGTTGCAAAACCAGAGACCACAAAAGGCAGCGGGCTGCTGAGGGCAATGAAAAGGCGCATTTGCCAACGTTCAGACGGCGGCGCGTCAGCGGCCAATTGGCCGAGCAGGATGCGGCTATTGTCCCAGCCACCCAGAGAAGAAATCAATTGGAACAACAACCAGCCCAGCAGCAGCAGCAGCACGAACAACAGTATTTGCACCAGCAGCACCACCCGGACCTTTGGCTCCGGACGGGCGGCGGGCGTTGGCGGGTCAAAGGCCAAGCCGTTTTCCAGCGGCACGCCGGGCAGCTGGTTATTTGGAACGGGGATGGGCAGATCGTCTTGCATGAGGCGAAGTTAGATCAAACCGGCCAATTCGCGCACTTCGCGCAGCGTCTGCTGCGCACGCAGGCGAGTCTTCGCACTGCTGGCCCGAATCTGCTCTTCCACTTGGGAGCGGTGGGTGTACAGTTCGGCCAAACGCTCCCGCAGGGGATTGATTAGCGCGACGACTGCGTCCGCAACCGCTTCTTTCAAGGCACTGTAGCGCAATGTACCGGTCTGATAATCAGCCATTAAATTATTGTGCCCATCTTGTACCCCACACGCACGAAGCAACTCGAACAGGTTTTTTACTCCAGTACTCATTTGTCCGGCGGGTGTATCGCCAGTGTCGGTCACCGCTGATTTGATCTGCTTGCGCACCCGGTCTTCTTCGCCGAAAAGGTTGACATAATGCTTCTCGCCGAGGCTCTTGCTCATTTTCTTGCTTGGGTCAGCGGGCGACAAAATCTTGGGCGTTTCAGTAAACAGGGGTTCTGGATGCACAAAATACTCCTGTCCAAACTGGGCATTGAAACGCTGGGCAATGTTGCGCGACAGCTCCAAGTGCTGCTCTTGATCCTTGCCCACCGGCACGTAGTCGGCGTGGTAGATCAAAATGTCGGCGGCTTGTAGCACCGGGTAGGCGAACAAACCCACGCTCACGAAGCTCTCTTTATCCGCTTCGCGCAACTGGTCGGTTTTGTCCTTGAATTGCGTCATACGGTTCAGTTCGCCATAAGAGGCAGTGCAACCGAGTATCCACGACAGCTCCGTATGCTCCGGTACCAAGCTCTGGATGAACATATTCTCCGGCTTGACGCCGCAGGCCAGCAGGTAAAACACCATTTTCCAAGTGTTCTCGCGCAACGTCTCTGGCCGGTAAGGCATAGTGATCGAGTGGTAATCCACCACCCCGTACCGACATTGGTACTGGCTTTGCAAGTCTACCCAGTTGCGCACGGCACCGAAGTAGTTGCCCAAATGCAGGTCGCCGGTCGGTTGGATGCAGGAAAGAACGTTTTTCATGGAGGTTGAATAGTTGGACAATTAGATTCTATGGCTGTTTTTGCTGGCCTCTTCGTTATACGCTACGTTTGTCATCCTGACGGGAACTGTCCAATCTACGACGGAAGAACACTCACCATGTCAATCATTCCCCGACCACGGCAATGACCGAGATCTCGATATTGGTGTATTTCGGCAGCTCAGATACCTGCACCAACTCGCGGGCTGGCGCGGTTTCGGAGGGGAAGTACTCAGCGTACACCGCATTGATTCGGCTGAACATACCCATGTCCTTGACAAAAACGGTGGCCTTCAAGACTTGCCGGAGGCTTGACCCAGCGGCTTCGAGGATGGCCTGTACGTTTTGCAGTACCCGGTGGGTCTCGGTTTCGATATCATCCAGCACGAGGGTATTGGTGGCGGGGTCCAAGGCGATCTGACCCGATACGAACAGCATACCGTTAAAGACCGTGGCTTGGTTATAAGGCCCGATGGGCAATGGGGCATGGGGGGTGTTGATGATTGATTTCATGGCTGCAAAGACTAATTTATTTGTTCCTAACGATAAAAAATCCGCGTAATCCAAGTTGGAATCCACGCTATCCGTATTCCCACAAACAGAAAAAGCCCCAAAAGCCCTGAATGATCAGGGCTGGAGCTTCCTCAAAAGTGAGCGGGAAGGACAGTGGGGAATCTAGGCCTCGGCGGTCTCGGCTCCCGTATTTCGTCCCGGCACTAGTACCTGGCCGCGGTAGTACAGGTCACCATTCACGCGGTAGGCGTGGTGGAACAGGTGCTGTTCGCCGGTGGTCGGGCAGGTCGCGATTTGCGGAACCTCAGTCTTGTAGTGCGTGCGGCGGGCGCGCTTGCGGCGCTTCGAGTGCCGCCATTTAGGATTTGGCATAGCAAGTAGTTATGCGTTTCGATTGATCCAACTATCTTAAAATCAAAAAGTTGGACGAATAAACCGAAACAAAATGTCAATTATCTTTTTCCAAGTTGCGGAGGGCCTCCCAAATAGCATTGGACTTCGCCTCCTCTTCTTCTGTTTTCAAAAACTTCAAAATCTCCCAGTTGCAGGGCGGCTCCGGCAGGCTTTGGCAGTCGAACGTGTTGGTGATCGGCAAGGCCAGTACCGTAAACTCGTACAGGTATTTGGCCAAGTTCAAAGAGGAGAATTCGCGGGAGATAAACACCACCTCGTCGTTTTCTTCTACATCTTCCGCCTCGCCGTACTTCACGATCAACTCAAAATCACCGTTGACCGGCAGATTGATCGCAGTGGTACAACGGTCGCAAATCGCGCCCACTGTACCTTGCAAAACAAAGTCCACCAAGAACATATCCGACCTCTTTTCAAGGGTCACCTCGAAATTGATCGCCGCTGTTTCCAGCGGTGAATCCTCAAAATGCCGGAAGAACGCGCCATCAATGGAATATTGATATTGGTGTACGCCTACCTTCAGGCCCTGGATGGGGATGGAATATGCGGAAAAAACGTTCATTTCCACTGTTTTTTGAAAACCGGGCCGCAAAAGTAAGGCGCGTACGCGAAGAGACCAAGCAAAAGCAAAAGAAATATTTCAACGCGGGGTTTCGCAGCATCAATTTCAAACAATAGGATTAACTACTCTCAATCCTGGAATTTTATTGAAATCGTCCACATTCCGCGTATAAAGTTCCAGTCCATTAAGCACCGCCGTAGCTGCGACAATACTATCCCCAAGTTTCATTCTTTGTAATAATTTTCTTCGTCTATACCCAACCCATGAAAACCCAAGGTTTCCAAACGGGTAATTTCAGAAGATAATACATTTTCACTCCAAACCAATTCCCGCAGGTACTGATAATCATCTGAAAAAGAGTAAATTAAAATATTGCTATCTAGAAGTTTCATCTGATTTCATCAAAGGGTAAGGGGCGATCTTCGCGTTCCTTGATTTGCCATTCAAGGGCATCGCCAAATGACGATGGGTCCTTGGCCTTAAAATTGCGAATTCGTTCAATTGCTCTTTCCCGTTCGCTCTTTTCCACTACTTTGTTTTTCGTTTGCTTGAACGGAATGTTTAATCGCCGCACCAGATTTAAAATCAGTTCGGCATCCTGTGGATTGGTAATTTCTAATTGAAGCGTCATGGCTAAAATTTTTGCAAAAATAGTCCTATATCAGGAATTGCACAACCCTACATATTCCGCCGGTACTGCCCCCCCACCTCATACAAAGCCCGCGTAATCTGCCCCAAAGAGCAAACCTTTACGGCATCCATCAATTCGGCGAAAACATTGCCATTGGCCAAAGCCGCCTGCTGCAAGCGGCGCAATACTTCGGGGGCTTGGTCGGCATTGGCCTGGTGCAGGCTTTGCAACGTCTGAATTTGGGCCTCCTTTTCGTCCTCTCCGGCCCGGATGACCTCACGTGGCAGCACCGTTGGGGAGCCTTCCTTCGAGAGAAAAGTGTTCACGCCGATGAGCGGCAGTTCGCCAGTGTGCTTCAGGGTTTCATAATACAGGCTTTCCTCTTGAATCTTACCGCGCTGGTACATGGTTTCCATCGCGCCCAATACGCCGCCGCGCTCGGTGATACGGTCAAATTCGGCCAGTACGGCCTCTTCCACCAAGTCAGTCAGATGTTCGATGATAAAGGACCCTTGTAGCGGATTTTCGTTTTTGGCCAGCCCCAATTCATGATTAATAATCAATTGAATGGCCATCGCCCGACGCACCGATTCCTCGGTAGGCGTGGTGATGGCTTCATCGTAAGCGTTGGTATGCAACGAGTTACAGTTGTCATAGATGGCATACAATGCCTGCAACGTTGTGCGGATGTCGTTGAAGGCGATCTCCTGGGCGTGCAGGCTGCGGCCGCTGGTCTGGATGTGGTACTTGAGCATTTGGCTGCGCTCATTGGCACCGTAAAGCCTTTTCATGGCCTTTGCCCAAATACGTCTTGCTACCCGACCAATCACTGCATATTCGGGGTCTACGCCGTTGCTGAAAAAGAAGGACAGGTTGGGTGCAAAATCGTCCACGTTCATACCCCGGCTACGGTAATATTCCACAAAGGTGAAACCGTTGGAGAGCGTGAAAGCCAGTTGGGAAATTGGGTTGGCCCCCGCCTCGGCGATATGGTAGCCGGAAATAGAGACGGAGTAGAAATTGCGGACTTTCTGTTGAATAAAATATTCCTGTACGTCGCCCATCACGCGCAGGCTGAACTCGGTGCTGAAAATGCAAGTGTTCTGCGCCTGGTCTTCTTTCAAAATATCGGCTTGCACCGTGCCGCGTACCGAGGACAGTGCAAAGGCCTTGATTTTTTCGTAGACGGCTGATTCCAAGACCTCTGCGCCGGTAATGCCTAAAAGCATCAAGCCTAAACCATCATTACCTTCCGGCAATTCCCCGATGTAAATCGGTCTTTTTGCTTTCCGTGCCTCGTATTTTTCCCGCAATTTCGTTTCCACCAATTCTTCCAAACCCTGTTCACGAATATATTTTTCACATTGCTGGTCAATAGCGGCGTTCATGAAAAACGCGGCTACCGTGGCCGCCGGACCATTGATGGTCATCGAAACAGAGGTCTTGGGATCGCAAAGGTCGAAGCCGGAATAGAGCTTCTTGGCGTCGTCCAGGCAGCAGACCGACACCCCGGAATTGCCGACCTTGCCGTAAATGTCGGGACGATAGTCAGGGTCTTCGCCATACAGTGTGACCGAGTCGAAGGCCGTGCTGAGTCGTGCGGCGGGCAAGCCCTTGGACACGTAGTGAAAGCGGCGGTTGGTACGTTCCGGTCCACCTTCGCCAGCGAACATCCGGGTGGGGTCTTCACCCTGGCGTTTGAAGGGGAACACACCAGCGGTGTAGGGAAATTCGCCCGGCACATTTTCCAGTAGGCTCCAACGCAGTATTTCGCCCCAATCCTGGAACTTTGGCATGGCCACTTTCGGGATTTTGGTGTGGCTCAGGCTTTCGGTGTAGGTTTTTAGTCGGATGTCCTTGTCGCGGACTTTATAGATGTACTCGTCGGCAGCGTAGCGGGTGCGTTTGGCTGCCCAGTTTTCGAGGATGCGCTTGCACTCGCCGTCAAGGTCTTTTTCCAGATCATTGTAAAGCAGCGTCAGGTTTTCTACTAATTCGACGTTTCCCGAAAGGTGGTCAAGCGTCGTTCTGAGCCCAAACAATCGTCGGGCAATGTCCACTTGTTTCTCAACCCACTCGTCGTATTTCCGATTGTTTTCGGCGATCTCGGAGAGGTAACGCGTCCGCTGTGGCGGGATGATATAGACTTTTTCGGAAACCGAA
>JAYUXG010000326.1:0-9933 GCA_043753125.1 Saprospirales bacterium
TCTTTATTTTTAATCAGTTGGTTCATAATATCTACTACTGCGCCCGTAGTAGAAACCGTTTTGCCCGCCTCGCTGCCACGCAGTTGTTTGTCAAACAGTTCGAGCGGTGGCAAGTCGAATTTGGTGTATACGTCGGAGCGTTCGGGCAGGTAGCCGCCCAAGGCTTGGCGCCGTTGGTGCATATATTTTGTCTCCGGCGCATCTGGGCCGGGGAAGTAGAATTTGGCGGCCTGGGCCTCTTCATCAGTGATCGGAATACCGTAGCGAGTTCGCGTGGACAAGCGAATTTCGACGCTGAGGTCCTTGGTCTGGTGGGCCTTATTCAGCCCCTCGGCGGCCTTGCCCATGCCATAGCCCTTCACCGTTTGGGCGATAATGGCCACGGGCTTGTCCGAGCGCATGGCGCGTTCGTAGGCGGCATACACTTTGGCAGCATCGTGGCCGCCGCGTTTCATAATCAGCAGTTTTTCATCGGGGATGTCGGCCAGCAGGGCGGTGATACGTGGGTCGCCGTTGGCCAGTTTCTCGCGAATGGCGGCACTGGTCAGGTTGATCAGTTCCTGAAAATCGCCGTCCACCATTGCTTCCAGGCGGGTGAGCAGCGCGCCATCTTCATCGCGGACAAATACCTCGTCCCATTCGGTACCCCAGAGTACTTTGATGACTTCCCAACTCGCGCCCAGAAAGTGGCGTTCCACCTCCTGAATGATCTTACCATTGCCGCGCACCGGCCCATCGAGACGCTGCAAATTGCAATTGACCACAAACACCACGTTATTGAGGTTTTCCCGGCTGGCCATCCCAATGGTGCCATAGATTTCCGGTTCGTCTATTTCACCGTCGCCAATGAAATGCCAGACTTTACCGCCATTGGCTGGTTTCAGGCCGCGATTTTCCAAATAACGCATGAAACGTGCCTGATATACGGCGGTCATCGGCCCCAAGCCCATCGAAACGGTGGGTGCCTGCCAGAATTTTGGCATCCGGCGCGGGTGTGGGTAAGAGGAGGCACCGCCCAGCAACTCCTGCCGGAAATCAGCAATGGTCTGCTCTGGTAATCGGCCTTCCCACACCGCACGGGCATATACGCCCGGCGAGGCGTGGCCTTGGATCATCAGCAGGTCGCCGCCATAGTCGGCGGAGCGTTTGCGCAGGAAGTGGTTGAACAGCACTTCCCACAGCGTAGAACAGGCTGCGTAAGTGGCGATGTGGCCACCGAGCGCAAGGTGCTTATCCGCGCCTTGCAGCACCATGGCCTGGGCATTCCAGCGGATGATATTCTCGATCTTTTGCTCCAGTTCGCGGTCGCCGGGGTAGTCCGGCTGGTCCTCCGGGGCAATGGTATTCAGATAGGGCGTATTGAGGGCCGCACCACCATTGGCCACCCCCTTGCGGGCGAGCAGGCGGCGCAGGTTTTGAAACAATTCTTCCGTGCGCCCCTTGCCATGCGCTTCCAGTATTTCCTCCATGGCTTCCAGCCATTCGGCCTGTTCAAGTTGCCATTCATCCGTTTGGGTCAGTTCTCCCATGATATGGTTATTAGTTGCTGGTGATTAGTTCTTGGTCAATGGGGTTGGCTTGTGCGGCAAAAGTAGTGGTTCGGCAGCGGATGTATGCATCTGCGGAGGGAAATTAAGCGGTGTCGAAAAGCAGGAAAACCATATAAAGTTCCGAACGGCCAGTGTGTGAACAAGAAAGCGGTAAAGGGGTTTAAGGCCGTACTAAACTGACCATCTTTCAACGCTTATCATTATGAAATGTCCACAATGTGATGTCGTCCTGGTTATTGCTGACCGGCAAGGTATCGAAATCGACTATTGTCCGCAATGCCGGGGTGTATGGCTTGACCGCGGCGAACTCGACAAGATTATCGAGCGCACCAATGAGTCTATCACTCCCAAAAGAAGCGATCAGGACGATACTCCCCGTGAGGTCCGGCGCGACGACTACCCGCGCCGTGAGGAGCGCAGCTATGGCAAACACGACGACGACTACAAGCGGCACAAGAAAAAGTCGCTGTTGGATGATTTATTCGATTTTTAACTATTACCACCTTCTTCCAATTATCCTTCGGCTCCCGGTCAATCAGTAAGCTGAACGGATCAATGCCCGCCTTTTCGGGCTTTTCGTCCACGAGGAAGGTAAAAATATTGTTTTTCTGCATGATTTTTACTCGCTGACGATAGAGCGTTTTACCGTACTTTTTGTCGCTTTCGGGTTTGGCAAAGGCTCCGATGTCCGACCCCTTGTTGTAGTGGATGTAGCCCTGGCTTTCGCATTTGGCGAGTGGCAGTTCTTTCAGTCGTTCGCGGTCCCGGTCACGCGGGTAGCGGTCCATCTCGTACTCCAGAAATTTGCACATGATGTCGCGTCCATACTCTTGTTCCATCACCATGAGCGCGGAGTATCGGGCGAAGGGTTCAATGGTCATTTCGGAGCCTTGCATATCCGCGCCACAGGCCTGGTGTACCCAATATTGGTGGCCCATTTCGTGCGCCACTGTACACACCGAGTTCATAGTGGTGGTAGCCGTGCATGGTTTGTGCAAACACGCCCGCACCGATCACAATACTTTCCAAGAGGAGAATAACGGCAATAATCGTGGCGAACTTGGCCACGTAGCCCGTCCAGTTTTGGGTGGGCAGGGCATCGTATATTTCGTTGACTTTGCATCTTAAGAATTTGACGGCATGGTCGAGGCTGAAGCGAAGCGATTCCTCCGCTTCGCTACGGCATGACAAATCCTTTTGAGGGAGGCAAGGAATTCCGAACTCCCGTTACCTTAGCGTCAACAAAAGAACCTTGATGTACGCGCACGAAACACAAATCCGCGTCCGCTACGGCGAAACCGACCGAATGGGCTACTTGTACTATGGCCATTATGCCCAGTATTACGAGGTGGGCCGCGTCGAAACTATTCGGTCGTTAGGCCTGTCGTACAAGGAGTTGGAAGACGTACACGGCATCTGGCTGCCGGTGGTGAGCTTAGAGACGCGTTTTGTGCGCCCGGCCCACTACGACGACCTGCTTACGGTGCGTACGGAAATCCGACGTTTACCAGACGAGCACATCATCTTTCATGTGGAGGTAAAAAACGCCCAGCAAAAAATAGTGAACGCGGCTCGGGTGCGCCTTTGTTTTTTTGATGCCCAGAGCAAGAAAGTAGTGTCCGCCCCGGAAATGTTGCTGGTGCAACTTCGGCCCTATTTTAGTGGTTGAGAAATATGTAGGATGTTGAGATTGCGGAGGGGTGGAGAGGGTTTGCCAGATTTGCTTTTTGCCCATTGCCTTATTGCTTTCCCGATGAAAAATCGGGATGTCGCTTTGCTTCATTTGCCTATTGCCTTATTGCCATGATGTCCCGATTGTCCGACCAGTTTTCAAACCGTACGCGCCAGTGGAAGGCATGGCTCGAGAACCTGCAGGGTTTTATCGAGCGCATCCAACTGTATTTTACCCAGCATCCCCGGTGGATACGTGCATTGAACTGGTCGAAGGGGCATTCGTTGCCGGGCTTGCAGGAAATTCCGGTGTACAACCTGGTAACTTTCATCATCAGAGAGACCCATGAAGATGCGATCGTGACCCGGGCCAATTCCATGTCCTACAGTTTTTTTATGGCCATTTTCCCGTCCATCATCGTGTTGTTCACTTTGTTGGCCTATACCCCGTTGTACAGTAATTTTGATACTGTCCTCAATGAATCCATCCATGAGATGATGCCGGGCCAAGCCGGCCTGATGCTGTTCAGGACCATCCAGAATATCGCCACCATCCCGCGTGGCGGATTGATGTCATTGGGCTTCTTTTTGGCCATTTGGTTTGCCTCCAACGGGATGCTTTCCATGATGCAGGGACTAGAAAAAGACTATAAAGCCACCTTCAAGCGGCGCACCGGCTTCCAGAAGCGCGTAATGGCGATCCAACTGACTTTTTTGGTGGGTTTTGTACTGGTTGCCTCCGTGGTATTGGTCATCTTGGGCAACATCCTGCTCCAATTTCTCTTTCAATATATCCGAGCGGACTGGCTCACCCGAATGGCCCTGTTTACGTTCCGGTGGGTCGTGGTGCTATCACTGTTTTACGCCACCTTTTCTTCCATCTACCGTTACGGCTCGTCCATCCGCCGACCCATTTCGTTCTTCAATCCGGGGGCCACGCTGGCGACGGCCCTTTCCATTGCCACCTCTTGGGGTTTTTCGTTCTACGTGGACAATTTTGGCAACTACAACAAGGTGTATGGCTCCATCGGCACTCTCATCGTACTGATGGTCTGGATGCAACTGAATAGCATGATCCTGCTGATCGGTTTTGAGGTAAACGCCGCCATCGTGGTCCTGCGCGAACGACAGCGTCGGCAGAAAGTACCCGTTGTAGTGGTTGAGGCACCTAAAAATTAGTCCCCCGCAAACAAAACCCGGCCCGCCCTGTTTCTAACGGCCTATGAAAGATATGCTCCGTATGCGCACCCTCGGCGAATTGAAGGCCAGTGGCTACCAGCCCCGCAGCGTAAAGGATGAGCTGCGCGCCAACCTTATTCAGAAAATTCGCCAAAAAGAGACCATTTTCCCCGGCATTTACGGTTTCGACGACACGGTACTGCCCGATGTGGAGCGTGCCATATTGAGCCGCCACAACATCCTGCTGCTCGGTTTGCGCGGTCAGGCCAAAACCCGTATTGCACGGATGTTGATTCATCTGCTCGATGAGTACATTCCGGTGGTGACCGGCAGCGAACTCAATGATGACCCATTGGCACCGATCAGCCGGGTGGCCAAAGACCTCATCGCCCTGCACGGCGACGCGACACCCATCGAATGGATGCACCGCGACGAGCGCTATGTGGAAAAACTGGCCACACCCGACGTAAGCATTGCCGATCTGGTCGGCGACGTGGACCCGATCAAGGCCGCCAACCTGCGTTTACCTTACTCCGATGAGCGGGTGATCCATTTTGGGTTGATTCCGCGCTCGCACCGTTGTTTGTTCGTTATCAATGAGTTGCCCGATTTACAGGCCCGCATTCAAGTCTCCCTGTTCAACGTATTGCAGGAAGGCGATATGCAAATCCGGGGCTTCAAATTGCGGCTGCCGCTCGACGTAGAATTTGTTTTTACCGCCAATCCCGAGGACTACACCAATCGGGGCAGCATCATCACGCCGCTGAAAGACCGCATCGAGAGCCAGATCACCACGCACTACCCGTCGTCCATCGAAGTGGGCCGCAAAATCACCGAACAGGAGGCGCGCATCAGTGTGGAGCAGCGCGAGCGCATCCGCGTCCCAACCGTCCTGAAAGACCTGATCGAAGAAATTGCTTTTGCCGCTCGCGAAAGCGAGTTTGTGGATAAAAAGAGCGGCGTAAGTGCGCGCTTGACCATTAGTGCCTACGAAAACCTGTATTCTTCCGCCGAACGCCGCCTGTTGCGCAATGACGAGGATAAGACTACGGCCCGCCTCACCGATTTTTGGGGCGTGATACCTGCCCTGACCGGCAAGGTGGAAATGGTGTACGAAGGCGAGCAGGAAGGCCCCCACGTGGTGGCATTGAACATCATCGGTGCAGCGGTCAAAAAAGAATTCTTGAAGATATTCCCCAACCCAACCAAGCTGAAAAAGGGCCAGGAACGTGACCCTTATGGTACGGTTCGGGCCTGGTTTGCGGGCGGCAATTCGGTAGATTTGTTGACTGATTTGCCGGGCAAAAAGTTTTTTCTGGCACTTGACCAAGTGGCGGGCTTGAAAAAAATAGTGGAGAATGCCAAACTGGATGAATTGGAGACCTACACCTACATGGAATTGGTGTTGCACGGGTTGGCCGAGTTCGAGGTGCTGAGCAAGGAGTTTATTGAGACCAAATGGGTGTTCAAGGATTTTCTGGCTGGCAACCTAAAGGACGACGATGTGGATATGCGCGATTTGTTCAATTAGAAGCGGGAGAGAAAAGGTGAGAGGATGAGAGGAAAAAATGCGGCATTGTTTTTTAGTTACGAATACCTTGGCGGGCGAAATGGGTCACTCCAGTCGCCCGCTTTTTTATTTACTTTAAAACGAAAAACTATGTTTGGACAAAATCGGGGCGGGGGTTTCCGCCTGTCACCTACCATTCTCATTGCGCTGGCGATGGCCGCTTTTACGTTGTTCAAATACTGTAGCAGCAGTGTCACCAACGATGTCACCGGCGAGACCCAGCATATTTCCCTCACGACCGATGAAGAAATCGCGATGGGCCTGCAAAGTGCTCCGCAGATGGCTGCCGAAATGGGTGGCGAAGTGCAAGGCACCCAGGCCGATGCTAAAGTAAAGGCGGTGGGTCAAAAGCTTGTGCAGATGAGCGATGCCAGCAAGACGGTTTATAACGGCAAGTTCGATTTCCACCTGCTGGCCGACGACCAGACCGTCAATGCCTTTGCTTTGCCGGGCGGACAGGTTTTTATTACCGTTGCTCTACTGCAACGATTGAAAAATGAAGACCAGTTAGCCGGTGTACTCGGCCACGAAATCGGCCACGTGGTGGCCCGACACAGCGCAGAAAAGATTGCCCAAATGGAACTGGCCCAAGGCCTGACCGGGGCGGTGACGATGGCTACCTACGACCCCGGCAGCCCCAACGGCGGCTATTTGGCCCAGATGGTGGCCAACACCCTGCAACTCAAATATGGCCGTGACCAAGAACTCCAATCTGACGATCTGGGGGTGCGCTTTATGATACAGGCCGATTATGACCCGGAGCAGCTCATTGAGGTGATGGAAATACTCAAACAGGCTTCCGGCCCGCGCGATACACCAGAGTTTCAAAGTACTCATCCCGACCCAGAGAACCGCAAGCAGCGCATCCAAGAGGCGATTGCCAAGTACCGGGGACAGGGGAACTAAGAAGTTTGCAAAGGGCAAAAAAGCAATTCGCAAAAAGCAAAACAAAAAATCCCGGTGGCAAATCCGTCACCGGGATTTTTTTAATGCCCCGTAAAACAAAATCCGCCCCGACGCAGCTTTTCCTATCTTTCTTCCCGTATTGATGTGGAAGCACTGCGTCATGGCTGATAAGGACACCGACCTGCCTCTCCTGCTGCAAGGTTGCCGCCACGGCAACCGGAATAGCCAACGAAAGTTGTACGAGCACTTTTATGGCTATGCCATGTCCATTTGCCTGCACTACTCCAAGCACCGCGAAGAGGCCGTGGAAATCCTGAACGATGCCTTTCTGAAAGCCTTCACCCACTTGGATCAGTACGACTCCGCCAAGCCCTTTCGGCCCTGGCTACGGCGCATTTTGATCAATTCGACTATTGATTACTATCGAAAAAATCATCATTTGCCCGTTCATCTCGAACTAAGCGGGGCCACTGACTTGGCCACCGAGGAAATGCCGATGCCAAAGATATCGGCAGAAGAGGATATGCTGCCCATCCTGCGCAAACTGTCGCCCGCCTATCGACTCGTCTTCAACCTGTTCGTCATGGAAGGATATGCGCATCAAGAGATTGCCGACCTGCTGGGAATTGATGCGCGTACATCGCGCTCCAACCTGTTGCGGGCCAAAGAGAACATCCGCGCTTTATTGATCAAAAAAAATTTAGTCCGGTCAAATTAAGGAACGTGTAAAGGATAACTTGTGAACTTTCACCACCCGAATGTCATTCCGACGGCAGGAGGAATCTGCCCCAGCGTAATTGATAATCAACCACTTGAGTAGATTCCTCCTAACGTCGGAATGACAACTCAGATAAGCAAAATTGTGCTAATTTATTGTTCACCTGTTCCTAGACACCCATGGAAGATTTTTTCAAACAGTTCCGCGACAACCTGGAGCATCGCCCCGAACCCGACTTTGAAGAGCGGGACTGGCAGCATCTGGAAAAACGGCTGGACGGGGAACGCGAAAAACGTCCCGTGCCGTTGGTCTGGTGGCTGGCCGTACCCCTGCTCTTGCTGGCAGGTTCCAATGTCTGGCTTTTCCGGTCCATGCGGCAAGCCGGGCAGCGAGTGGCCAGCCTCGAAATTCGCCGGGACACGACTGTGCACACACGCGTGGTGTATGTGACCGATACGATCTACCAAACCAGGGTCGTGCGGGAAAGGGTAGTGGAATATCTGCCCGCTGCCGCCACTCACTATGCAGATCGCCTTATGGAGGCATCAGTGGGCCGGTCAGTCGCACCACCTTCTACCAATAGCGGACCAAACCAAAAGGCAAATTTGCTGGCTAGTGGACCAGCGGTGGGAACAGACAGTACAGGGACAGCAGATATATTGACAGGTAAGCAAGTGATTGACCACCAAAAGATTGTAGAGGACTTAGTTAGCTTAGACAGGCCGGATCAATACCTGCATCACCTCCCACCCACGTCCCCGCTTCTGGAAATACTCGTGCCGACGGCTCAGCAGAAAAAAACGCTCCGCCACCATCTCTACGCCATGCGGCCAAAGGGTTTTCAAATGGGTGTGCTCGGCGGTTGGGCCTATCCGTTCACATTTGACCAAGATTTACAGCGGCAAAAGGGCTACTCCGTAGGTGCCCAGGCGGCCATCGAGTTTTCGCCCCATCTCCGGCTATGGACGGACGCGACGTACATCCATACTGACCTGGAAGTGAGCCGCATGGGTAACGACATCGGTGTGCCCACCGTATCACCGCCTGCCGACGACCTGGTTTTTCTGAAAGCTGAACTGCCGCAACCTTCCCTCCAATATTCGCTGGGAATGCAATATTTTCTGCGTGCCAACCACCGATTCCGACCCTATCTCGGCCTGGGCTACGGTGTGGCCCAGCTCCTGCCCTACGAGGTAGGGTATGAATTTGAAAACAAGACCCTGGGTACTGCGTGGATGTATGAAACCCAGGTGCGGCCATCCAGATTGCCAACCGATTTTTGGTTGCTGCAACTAGGTGTCGAATACCGGCTCTCCAAACATTGGAACGCGCAATTGCGGGGTACTTACCGGAGTAACTTGGACAAGACGCAGCTGCAATCGCCCAAAATGCTGGGGGTGCAAGGGGGACTGAATTATCGATTTTAGTAACCCACGCAGCTTTTCGCACCCGGTTTTCCGTATTGACTTATAAATCCGGGTTTGCTTTTTTATCAGTTTCACTAAAAAGAAATCAACACATGAAAAATACGATTTGGATATTTGTAATGGTCCTCTCCTCTATGGCTGCCTGCAAAAAGGAGGAACCCCTCCGCCAGCCCGACACCAGTTACAATCCAGAAATACTGGCTTCCAATTTCACCAACAGCACTAACCTGATCAATCCGCTGTTTCCTTATCAACCGGGCAAAAAGTACATCCTGGAAGGGCAGACGGCCGCCGGGTTGGAGCGTATCGAAATTGAGCGGCTGGCGACGAATAAAACCGTGATGGGCATTTCTTGCGCGGTGATTCGTGACCGGGTATGGATAAATGGCCTTTTGGTGGAAGATACCGACGATTGGTATGCTCAGGACAATACTGGTAACGTCTGGTACATGGGCGAATACGTGACCGATTTCAATGCGGACGGCAGCGTAAAAGACCATGACGGCTCTTGGGAAGCCGGGGTGGATGGGGCCAAGCCGGGCATCAATATGCTCGCCGATCCGAAGGTGGGCATGGCTTACCGGCAAGAATATTATTTCGACGAAGCGGAGGACAAAGCAGAAGTGGCGGAAATTGGCCTGACGGTAACCGTACTGACCGGCACCTACACCAATTGTATCAAGACCTACGAAACGAGTGATCTAGATCCGGATTTGAAGGAACATAAATACTATGCCCCCCATGTCGGGTTCATCAGAGGCGTGGACTTGGGCAGTAACGAGGAAATACAACTGATTGACATTCAATAACTTTAAAAATCTATTTTCACATGAAAAAAGCAATGCTAATGCTGGCCATGCTGGTCACGCTGTTTACCGCCTGCGACAAGGAGCAAATTTGTCCTACTATCAA
>JAYUXG010000327.1:0-1557 GCA_043753125.1 Saprospirales bacterium
CGGGCCAGCCAATAGGTATCGCCCACTTGCCGGAACAGTTCCACACTGATGCTGGCATTGGATTTAGCCACATCCAGAGAGACGTCGTCCAATTCATAATACCGTAACCAAGCCTGCCAGTAGTGGCTTTGTGCCAAAGCAGGCATATTGTCTTCCCGTTTTGCCTTTTCGACCGCCTCTTCGCACAATTGCAGGGCCAAATTTGGTTCGCTATATTGCAACGAATCAATACGCTGAAAGAGATAGTCCAACTGGCCTGGGTTACCTCGTAGTTGCCAAGCCGATACGCAGACCGGATTAGCTAGGGAACAAATTGTTATGCAGCACCCGCAAAATAGGTAGTGGACTTGGTGCCATTTAGATTTAGGGTGCCGTCTCATTGGGTTTATCAGGTTTTTTGCTCGAGGTCCTCTGTGTAATTTAAAAGTTGCTCTACCAACACACCGACCGTATCGCCTGCTTCCTCTGCCGATTGGCCTGGCAAGAAAGAAAAATCAATGTTTCTCCGAAAAGCTTGACTATCCTCTTTGTCTCCTTTGGGTCGAATGACGAATTTTATGTTTTCGGGATTATTGATGGGAACCCTCTGATTTTCAAGGTTTTGAGCGTATTCGAGCAACTGGATGACCAGCTCTCGAGTTATAGGGTCCTGAATAGTACTCCATTTTGCGTTAAGCTGCTGCCTATACTGATTTGCTGTCATGGGTTGGGTATTTATCAGCGAAAAGTCTTTTTTTCCTGCAAACTACGGGGTAGCGAAGAAGAAAGGAATATATAAATGGTGAAATGTGCCTATCACTTAGTGAAAGGTGGCTAAGAGCAGGTAGACCGCGTTTCCGCCGTGCGAACATACGTTAAAATATTAACGTGAATGTTATGCTACTAAAGATTTTGGTTTCAGGACTTGGCCCTGAACCGGGAACGGCAAAATAAAAAGCGTCTCCCTGCACCTCATGAGGTGCAGGGAGACGCTTTAGGTAGAGACCAAAAGTCTGACTTACTCGTCCTCTTTCTGTAGTTCCCGTTCCATCTCTTCCATTTTCACATAGTCGATGGCCTCGCTCACCGAAGGTACCAGCGTCAGGATGGTTTCGAGGCGCGAGATTTCGATCAGTTTGGTCACCATGGGGTGCAACTTGCCAGCGATCACGAAGGCCCCGTTATCTTTCCAAAGCCGGTGTCCTGTCAAAATGGCACTCAGCCCACTGCTATCTACGTATTTGACGTTCGTCAAATCAAGGATGAAATTGCGCACCCCCTCTTGGCTAAAGAAGATAAAGTCGCTTTTCAGACCCGGCGCAATGGTGGAATTGAGGTTCTCTTCATCCAGCGACAACACGGCATATTGGTCTTGTTTGTCAATCTTGTATTTCATAAATTACTGATTATCAACTGGATTGATTAGTAAAGGTGAGTAAGATGCCCAATTAAGACGGACAAATGTAACCATTGCCATTGGCTTTTTAGTAAAATTTTGGCCTCCTTTTTTGTTTAATGGTGCAGATGACATCCCGTCAGCCCATATTTGAGCTGGCACTGTTTTTAGCCATTGTTTGG
>JAYUXG010000328.1:0-4096 GCA_043753125.1 Saprospirales bacterium
GTACCGGCGGGTTTAGCCGCCGAATAGTAATGAATCCTCGGCGGCTAAACCCGCCGGTACAAAACACACCGAATGGCAATCAAGAACCATTTTTCCGACTGTGAAGAATTCCGGGCCTGGAATCGCTTGGAACCGCGCACCCGCAAGGCGGACTTTGACCGGGTGTTGCGCACCGAGATCGCTGACTCATTGTGGATGCTCACCCGCCAATGGCAGTTCGGCGAGTTTAAGGGCGACGATGGCGGATCGCCGGTTTTTACGAAGGTAAAACTCGACCATACTGTAGTGGGCCGGATGAAAATGGGTACCACACCCGCCACTGCCTACGATGCCCGGCAGCCACTGGAGCAATGGGTCGAAAGCGAACCGGCCCCGCTCGATTTTCGTAGCCGTGCGCTCGCCGGGCAGCAGTGGATGCGCATTTTGAAGCAGAAATTCGAGGCGTTGGGAGTGGTGGCCAATCCGGGCGAATACCAAGCCGCAGCGGCCCAACATTTTGCCCTGACCTTGCCCGAGGTGGATGGGGCCGATGATCTGCCCATCGAAATCGCCAAGACCAAGTTGCTGCTCAACGCCAGACTCACGCAATTTGTGACCGCCCTGCACGGGCGCGGTATTGACGGGGTGCGGCTGTACGAGGCCCTGGCCACACAGTTGAACGATACGGTGGATGAATTAGTGCTGGCTTCCACTCACCGCACGGCGGTGCAGGCGGCGGTGGTGGATTTTGGGGCTTGGTTCCAACGCAGGTTCAATCTGGCCGCCACCGAAAATTCCGCTTGGGATGCCACCCGGCTGGAGTACCGTTTTGCCGTGTCGCTACCGGAAAACGAGGCCCCTAACACGGTGCTGGGAGCGAGTGAGTATTATTCGGGGCAACTGGATTGGTACCATTTTGACGTGCAAAAATCGGCGGAAGGAGCTTCTCCCGATTTGACCGCGCCGTTTTCAACAGAGGAAAAAGAGCTGGCCTTGGCGGGGAGCGTGTTCACGGTCATTCCCAACGGGGCCCGCTACGCGGGGATGCCCAATAAGCGCTGGTGGGAATTTGAGGAAAGTGCGGTGGACCTCGGCAACATCAACGCAGAGACCACTGACATTGCCAAAATCTTGTTGGTCGAGTACGCGCTGATGTACGGCAACGACTGGTTCGTCATTCCGTTCGAGCTGCCTGCCGGGTCGTTGAGCATTATTCCTGGTCTGATGGTCACCGATGTGTTTGGCGTAAGGACGCTGGTGCGCCCGGCTACGCAGGGGCAGTCGGACGATTGGAGCAGCTGGGGCATCTTCAACCTCAGCCCGCAGCAAACGACACTGAATAATGCCATCCGCCAGCCCGCCGATACCCGGCTTTTCCTGCCGCCAGTCACTACCCGAACGCAGGATGGGCAGCCGTTGGAAAAAGTCCTCTTTGTCCGCGACGAAATGGCCAACATGGTCTGGGCCATTGAGGACACGCTACCCGACCATACCGGCGGCTCTATGGATGGCTTGGCCGCTGCCAACGCACTCAGTACCCACCTGCACCAACTTGATAAAACCGACGTGCCACCACCACCGCCCGCCGAGAATGCCCAGCTCACCTGGCAATTGGGCAATACGGTGCCGGAAAACTGGATTCCGTTCTTACCTGTGCATATTCCTGGCCAGAACCGGGCCATCCGCCTGCAACGGGCTTCGATGCCGCGCCTGTTCCGTAATGTGTTTACGCCGGTGCGCCCGAACGGGGACATCCTGCGCGTGGGCATGGACGAAACGGGGGCAGAAATAGTGCCTTTCGTTCGGGAAAACGCGCACGTCCAGTTGCAGCCCTATTTTGTCAATGAAGAGGAGGTGCCGCGTGCGGGCTGCCGCATTGTGGCGCACCATCAGCGCACCCGGTGGTACGGCGGGAAAAACCTGCAATGGTATGGCCGCTACAAGACTTCCGGGCGGGGGGAAGGATCTAGTGGATTGGCGTTTGATTCGGTGCGGTATGCCAAAAAGGGAGGGAGTTAGCACCGCTGTGACTTGATTCTGCGAGGCTGATTATAAAGAGGGAGATGAAGCCATCATCAGCGACATCTTAAAAGAAAACTTTGGGGCCACGGCTCCCCCGGCAAGCACTTGGGTAAGCGTAAAAGGCTTTGCAAACAGAGGATTTATGATAGAAATAGAGGCCCAAGCAGTAAGATGAACCAAAAAACAGGTCTCACCGAGGCTCACAAAGTATTGGGAGGCTCACCGAGAAAATGCTATATTTATTATTTACAGTACATTCCCTCACACGATGGAATGTTTCAAAAAAAAACTAAAAAAGATTTCTCATTAATAAAAAAAGTCGTATTTTTGAAACGTGAAACCGTTTTACATACGTAAGGCTGCTTTTGAAGCAGAATGAGGCTACACCGTGCAGATAAAAAGGTCAGTTCATTCCCTGGTTATCAAAGAGGTTATGTTCGCTCAGTAGTGTGTTGCGCTTGAGTTCTCCTTGTGTCCCGGTTCAACCCGGTTCTTCGCTTGTCGTTCCATGCCGCTTTCATCTCGAAAGGTTCGCGAAAACATTTGTCGGATTTGTCAGGCTTTCTAATGTACGTTTTTTTTGATTTTTCTTTGGTTTGATTCAGTACATATAGAAGAGGGCGTATGTTTCCAGGGTATGGAACATACGCCTTTTTTATTGTCTAATGCGTTACGACCACTACGTTGCGATATACAGCCCCGCCCTTTTCCTCGATGGATAAAAAGTAGAGTCCATCAGGCAATTCGGTACAGTCTATTACTGCTGATTCACTATTAAAAACGTAGTTTTTCCAGTATTTGCCCATCGCATCATGCAGGGAAAGCCGATAGTCGCCAGCAGTAGGCAATTGCACAGAAAAAGACTGTTGAGCAGGGTTTGGCGAAACTATGGCGGTTTCAATTGTTTTATCATCATTATAACCAGTCGTATTCTCACAATGCAGTAAAATGGCAATAGAAGGGAATGTGTAATTACTTGGTGTACCAATCTGTTCATAGCCGGTTAACAATACTTCGTTAGGCGCAGTACCTAACACTGCATTCCTTAACTCGCCATACATAGAGTTGTAAGGGCCAATATCTACAAGGCCCGTCACTTCTCCATCGGCAGTGCAGCGCACGATGTGCGGATGCTGGTCAGCAGTGACCTCCATGCGCCAGATATAATCGCCAATGGGAACGAGGCTCGCGATATAAGCAGCACAAGGAGAGCCGGGTACACATTCTATATTTTCTTGTTTCCAGAGCACGTCTCCGGTTGCATCAAGGCGCAATATTTGTTGGCCTCCGCTGAGGGAGCCCAGCAATAGCCAATCGCCGTTGGGCAGCACTGCTTGTACCGATAGGTAAGCATTTTCGCTCTCTCCGGCAAAGGGGACTATTTTACTACTTTGGAAGTTTAAAGCACTGTCGAACCGTACCTGATAAGCCTGCCAATGATCATAGGTACTGTATTTTCGGGCCAAAGCGACAAAATCACCGTTGGCGGCACGGGCGACAAAGGTAAACTCGTCCATATTGGCAGCGGCCACTGATACAGTATCGAAAGCATTGCCCACGGCATCCAAGCGATAAATCCTGCGACGGGAAGCGATGAACATCGCCCCGGTAGTATCTATTACTCCAAAACCGGTGCAAATGACCTCATTATATTCCAAAGCAGATTCTATATTATGCTGATACCACAGCACTTCGCCTTGCTTCGTGGATTTTTGAAGAGCCATAGCCGACCAAACTAAAGAAGAACCAGCGTTTTTGCCATGTCCTGCCAATAAATAGCTATCCTCTGTTTCCTGTAGATATTGTACGTATTCATAGGAGGGTAGAAAAGTCTGACCACTTACTAGATCAGGTAGTAGTTCAATCAGTCCACTGTTGGATAGAATCAGGTAATTGCCCGCCGCATTTTGTTGAGCCTGTCTGGGGTGGCCACCAGGAATATAAGCAGAAGTGGCACATATTTGTCCACTGCTGCGCCAGGCAAATAACAAAAAGAGACTGCTGATAAAAAGAATATATTTGTTCATAGCGTTGAAATTTACATCACCTCTTGTAACGTTTGCAACTTGGGAATCGCCGCTTATAAATATCCAAT
>JAYUXG010000329.1:0-1550 GCA_043753125.1 Saprospirales bacterium
TGGGCCGCGTGCCCGACGCTTGGGAGCAGCGTACTTCAATCTGGGCCTTTGCTATTACCAATTGGGCGAGTTTGAACCATCGCTTTATTATTTACGCGAATCCCTGGCTACGCGGTTGATTCACTTAGGCCCCCTCCATCACCGCGTGGCAGAGACTTACACTGTCCTTGGACTGGCTTTACATGCCCGGGGCGACTTGTCGGGTGCCATGGAGAATTATCTTAAGTCCATAGAAATCAAGAAGTTATTGATCAAACAGGACAAAACCCAAGCCTCTCAGCTTGCCAATGAATATCATAATGTCAGCGTTGCTTTGGCTGACCAAGGGGATACGGAATGCGCCATCGCCTTTATTCGGCTCGGGCTGCAGACGCTGGGTGAAAAGGACACGGAGGTGCAGGCCGAAACATTGCGCGGACGTTTGTTGCTGGGGCTGGCCGGGTACTTTTCGGCGCAGGGCGACCACCAAAAATCAATCGTTTTTTATGAAAAAGCGGTCGCCCATTTTCAGGAGACCGGGCTGGGACTCAGCCCGGATGTGGGGCTGTGTTACAACGACTTGGCCTTTGTTCACAGTCAGCTCTATCATCCGGAAAAACAGGCCATGTACCTGCAAGCGGCTTTGCAACTTTGGGACACGCTGCGTCAGCAAGTAAGGCCTGTCCGCCTGGTAAATATGAATTTTGGGGCAGTGGCCTTTCGGATGTGGGGAGCAGCGGAGATGGAAAAAGGACGTTTGGCAGTTGCCAAAACCCATACGCTCGAGTCTCTGCAGTTGGCACGGACCTTTTCCGATCCGGACAATCTTTACAGGTCACATCTCCAATTGGCCAACATCTACGCCCAAACCGGGCCGACTGATTCCGCTGAATACCATTTTGCCAAGGCGATGGGCGGACCAGACTGGTCGGCAGCCAGAGAGTATGGCAGCATCAAGTCGGCCCCCGGCGAATTGGCCCTTTTCCACTTCGAGCAAGCGCGGACCTCCGGCGACCTGGACGCGATGCGGCGAGCGTGGCGCGAGTGGCAACGGTTCGAGCTGTTTTTGTTGGAAAACCGTAGTAAGTTGCAGGGCAACGCGGCCCGTACTTCCCTTTTGACCCAGGTTCGGCCCCTCGTACAGACCGCCCTGCGTGCGGCCCGGCATTTGCATGAGGTCACCGGGGAAGCGCTTTACCTGCGCGATGCTTTTTTGTTGGCCGAAAAAGTACGCGCGCTCACCCTCTTTGAAGGCTTACAGGAAAACAATGCCCGGCGCTTCAGCGGTATTCCGGATAGCCTGCTGGCCCGCGACCGCAATCTGCGGCTGGATGTGGCCTGGCTGGAAAAGCAGATTTTTGACCGGGAAAATACGCTGGCCATGGGCCTGGATTCCGGCGTATTACAGCTGTCTAACCGATTGTTTATACTAAAAAAACAAGCGGATACCCTCCAAAAAACCTTTGAAACCAGCTACCCCGACTACTATCGCCTCAAATACGACCTCCGCGTGGAAGACGTGGCCTCCGTGCAGCGCGACCTGCTCTACCCCGACATGGCCCTCGTGGAAT
>JAYUXG010000330.1:0-4086 GCA_043753125.1 Saprospirales bacterium
AATAGCACTATTATGGAAATGATTAAATGTGCATTTTTTATTTTGTGCATATTAATGCCAACTGGCCACTAAACGGCTAAAAATGATCTAAAAGAAATATTAGCGGCTAAATAATTGCATAATATTGGACACCAAATTCAAATTGTGCAAACTCTTAGTGGTGTCATTTTTCGCATCATCCAGCACGACTTTTCCATCTTCGTCAGTCATATATTCGTAGGTGGTGCCTTCATGCGGGTGAATGCGGTAGCGGAGCAGGAAGATCCAGGCCAGGCTGCCGAGCAGTAGAAAAAAGGCCGGGAAAAGCAGGAACCAGGCGAGGTCTTGCTGTTGCCGTTGAAAACTTTTTTCGAGAAAAAACGTGTCGGAATTCAGGTGGTACCGGATCGGCGTGGGGCTGCTTATGGTCAGTTCTGCGAATTCCACATCGGAAAGTCCACCTTGACGGAAGGGGTGAATTTCTTTTGGAACTCCATGCGTTGGACCGTTTTATTGGGAAAAAGGATTGCCACTCAAGTCCTTACTTACTAATTTAGTGAATCGCTCGATGCCTGCTTCGGACCCCAGTTGGTTGTTACGCAGCTTCAACCAACGCACGTTCGGGCAGCCGCTGAGGGTGTTCAAATCAGTGATTTGGTTGTTGGGCAGTTCCAGATGGTCTATTCTCTCGGAACGCAGCGCAGTCACGTCGGTCAGTCCACAGTGGTCTAAGTGCAGATGATCCAACTGCTGCAATTGCGAAAAGAGGGCAAAGTCGGGAATGGGTTTTCCGGAAAAATGCAGGGCCGTGGCGTGGCCCTTTTGCACACAAACGCGGAAACCTGGTGCGCTTTCGGCCAAGTGCCAATGCTCCGAAAAGGTCGCATCTTCCAAAGTCAAGCCCGCATTTTGGACGATTTTCGTCAAAGCGGCCGTCTCCGCCGGGTCGAGCCGCAAAAAATCGTGGTCGTACTGCCCTGGTATGGCTTTCCCCGGCCCATTTCCATCGAGAAACCCTAATAGATACAGGCCGATGCCGAGAGCACAAAACCCCAACGAAAACAGGGCCGATACCTTGTGTTCGCCAAAACCTTTAAAACCCCACCAGGTCGCCAGCAAGTACAGGGCGAATACAACGACTACCAGCATGGGGATAGCCGTCCACTCCGGCAATTTTTTCCAGAAAGAATTGGGATCGGTCAGCCCGACGGTAAAGGCATAGCCGAGCAAGGCGGTGAGGCAAAACGAGAGGAAGAGACTTTTGTAAGCCACGATGGATGGAAGATTGGTAACTTTGTCAATAAATAAGAAATTATGCAGTCAGAAGAATCTGCAACTGCCCGTGCGTTGAGCGATCAGGTCCAGTCTCCCCGGGCTATTTTGAAACCTACGCCCAAACCACGCCTATACACTTTGGGCGAATATCTGCGCCGCGAGGAACGGGCGGTGGAAAGACATGAATATTATGATGGTAAAATCATTCGCTTACCTGCGTCAAGAGGGCCTCAAAATATAATAGCTGCCAACATTACTACAGCTATCAATATAGCCACCGAACCACTGCCTAAACAATATCGGGTACTTAGCAGCAACCAAATAGTATACCTGCCTGGCCTCAATTTCGGCCTGTATCCCGATGCACTCGTTGTATGCGAGATTCCAGAGTTTTAGGATGATAATGAGGTGCTGCTCATCAATCCCATCCTCATCGTCGAAGTGCTTTCCAAAAGCATCAAAGCTTACGATAGGGGGGAGAAGTTTCTGAAATACAAGACCTTACCATCATTCATGGAATACGTTTTAATTGAGCAAACTACCTATCAGGCCGAAACATTCTTCCGAGAAGCACCCGACCTGTGGCGTAATACTATAGTAACCGATCCTGCCGGAACGCTTTCTTTACAATCTCTTAGCTGTTCTAATAATATGGCCTCGATCTACCGACACGTCAAGTTTGCTGCTCTAAAAAAATAAGAGGACAGCGACTACCTAAAACGTCACTCCAGATTCATTACAACTTTTACACTCTCCTTTTGCCGGAAAAATCTTGGGATCCACGCCAACGATCCGTTTTTCCATCGTGTAGGCATAGTGCGCATCGCAACTACAACCCGCTGAGCCATTGAGCACCCGAAAAGTGGCCGGGTCGGCCCCTTCTATTAATTTGTCCAGGGTGAAAACCCGCCGGGCATCCTTGCTATAAAATTCGTTGATGACCTGAAAAGTAGCCGGGTCGGCATCGGGCAGCGGAGTGGCAAAATAGTAGCAATATTTCTTGTCTACGCTGTAATCATCGCCAAGCACGCGAAAACTGGCGGGATCGGCCCCGGCAATGACTCTGCTCTTCAAATAAACGCGTTGCGCATCCTTGGAATAGCCCTGTTCCAATATCTGGTAAGTCTTCCCGTCAGCCCCTTCTACTTCATTCATTTCGTGATAGATACGCGTCCCGTCGGTGGCCGTTTTGGGGCCGAGGTAGCGGAACACGGCTGGATCAACGCCCTTTAATTCATAGACGCTATACCAACATTTCTGACTGTCTTTCCAATACTCGGAACCATCTTCTCCCACGCGAGCAAAATGAGCCGGGTCTTCTGAAAAAACATCTCCGCCGAAATAGACTGCTCT
The DNA here is from genome assembly GCA_043753125.1 of Saprospirales bacterium. GTDB lineage: Bacteria > Bacteroidota > Bacteroidia > Chitinophagales > Saprospiraceae > M3007. The sequence goes on from JAYUXG010000330.1 coordinate 2,608, forward strand.
ATTATCTTTCACAAAGTCTTGGCTGATCACCGCAAAATGAGCCAGGTCATGAGTGAGCGGCCCGGCCATATAGTAAACAACGTTTTTATCCTTGCTGTACTGGCTACAGAGGTATTCAAAAGTGGCAAGGTCAGCCCCTTCGATCTTATTGTCCGTCCAGAACACGCTGTTCTTGTCCATCCCGTAAAAAGCGGTGGTCCCCTCGAAGACTTTGCTACTCAGCTGGTGTTCTTCAAAAGTCTTGGGATCGGCACCTATCACCTCGGTCACGTTGTAGGACATCCCGGCGGAGGTCTTGTACCAAACCTTATCTTTGGCTACATGGTAGCCGCTGGCACTAAAAAGGCCTGGCTTGCCATCGCCGCAGCCGAAAAGAGTAGATAAGAAGCCCAAAATCAAGAAATTGCGAAGCATGAGTGAAAAGGTAAATTAGCGTTTTTTGTCATTCTGTTGGAATCCCTCCACATCACCAGGGCTGCATACGGCGTACTTTTAGAACAAATCGCTACAGAACGCCGATACAGTTCTTTCCCCGTCTGTATGTGCAGCACGTGGGTGTGCAGGGTAAGGGGGGAGGTATTGGTCGCCAATACGTAGGACGCGTATACCACGACTTTCAACGGCGCAAAATTATGGGGTAATGGTGGTTCAAAAGCCCAGATTTCCGCTCTAGTGGTCGGGTCTAGGGTCCAGACCATGCCATACATATCCTCGCCTTCCTTAACCAGACCGCTGACGACATTGCTACGCCGAATCGGTCGGCTTGGACCGCAACACGGCTTACAATGCCGAAAAAAAGTTCTGGCTCTGGCGCAGAGGCTCGGTCAGCATCGAGATGAGCATCCAACGGCTGACCTTCGCGAACGGCAGTTACCGCGACATATTGCGTATCTTTTCGCCGATCATGGATGTGCCGGGTACCAGCCACCTGCTCGGCTTCTATCGCCGTCTGCTCGAACCGAACGATGAAAAATTAGGCATCAAAATCTGCCTCGTACCCAATTCCCCCAAAGTGTGGCCTCTTTCGACCGCGATATCCGGGGCATGGATTTTAGCGAACTCTCGACGTTTATCATGGATTTTGAGTTTTGGGCGGACAAACTGGATGATGAATTGAAGATGGCGTTTCCGCATTTGAATTGAGGGGAGATTCAAGTGCGTAAATGGACCAGAATAGTATCTATTCATAAAGCCGGGCTATTTCCCCCACCCCCAGTACTTGCACGTCTTCAGCCAGGGGAAAGCCCGTGCTAACCGGACAGATAACAAAATTGCGTCGGGTAGCCAAGTCAGTTTTGGCTATGTGCAGGCTTTTGGTCAGTTTCGGTGCAGTAGAGAATTTGATTTCTACCAGTATTTCTGCCACTCCGCTCCGCGACAGCACCAGATCGGCCTCGGTGCCATCGTGGGTGCGATAGTAGCACATTTCTGCCCAGTCGGGCAGTTGACCGGCGATTTGTTCCAGCACGTAGGTCTCCC
>JAYUXG010000331.1:0-1548 GCA_043753125.1 Saprospirales bacterium
CATTTTGCTTTCCTAAGTTACTACTATTAATATAACGCTTGGTTTCAAAATCAAAGTGATCGTAGCTTAGCCACAGCTCTTCCAACCAGACCAAATCTCCCAGTTCTTTGGGTAATTCGATGAGGTCACAATTCCCCAAGTCCAGCGTAGTAGCCTTGGTTCTTTTATTTTCCGCAATCAATTGTAGAGCAAGTTCAGACATAAGGCTTTAAATTTGGATTTTTGCGGAGCAAGATAGAAAATTACCTGGAAATAGAAAAAGCGGCTCCGGGAGGTCTACCCCGGAGCCGCTCGTTTTGTACTCCGAAACTCCGTTTCAGAAAATAGCGGGGTGTCGGTGAAACATCATTTCACCGTACAGGCCCTCACTCCCCCCGCAACACCCCCGCCGGATTCACCCGCAACACCTGCCAGAGTTCCAACCCAATCGTAGCCGCCGCCACTGCTAACACCCCCAACGAGCTCCACACGAGTGCCGCCGACTGCACCCCCAGGTTGATCTTGAAAATACTGTCCATCAGCGACCCGGCCAAAAAGCGGCCAGCGAAACAGCCCAGCACCACGGCTACCAGAAAAATCCAGCCGTAACTCTTGTTCAGCACCCAGCCCACTTGGCCCGCCGACGCGCCCAATACCCGACGGACGGCTACTTCGCGCATCCGGCGCAGTACGTTGAGCGACACCAGCGAGAATAGCCCGGTGATGCTGAGCAAAATAGCCAGCCCGGCCAACCCGACCATCGTACTGGCGATGTTGTCGGACACCTCGGCGGCCCCGCGCATCATCTCGCTCTGGTAGCCGACGTTGAACGGGGTGTACGGGAACAGTTGTTTCCAGCGGCTTTCGAGGGCGGCCATCACCTGTGGTTGCTGCTCCAAACTGCTCACTTTTATCAGGCAACGCCGCCAGTCGCGCAGTGGCACGGCTTGCAGCACGGCGGCGCGAATCGGCTCGAAGGGGTTGTTGGTCATAAAATCTTCCACCACTCCGGCGATGCGTACCGTGCGCCCTTTGAAAGTGATCTCCTGCCCAACTACGTTGACATTGCCGCCGATTTGCCGCACAAAGGTCTGATTGACAATTACTTCTTGGGAGGCCATAGTATCGACCGCCGGGGCTGCCCAAGTGCCCTGGTCCAGCCGCATACCCATCAATGTCGGCATCTCGTTGCCCACTTGGTAGAGGATGGCCTCCTGCCCTTCGCCCTGCCATTTAAAATCAATCAGGTTAAAACCAAAGCCCGGCAGGTGCAGCGAACCCGCCGTAGCCTCCACGCCCGGTAGGTCGCGCACCGCGTCGTTGAAGCGGCGGTAATCAGACTCGGAGGGCAACCAGGTTTGCAAAATGGGCTGGTAATCAAAACCGATGTCGGCCTTGCGCTGTAACTCCGCGTTGCGGGCGAAGCGCAGCCCGGTCACCACCGCTACCAGCGAAATGGTCACTTGCAGGCCCATCATTATGCTACTGAACACATTGCTGCCGCCAAACAGCACCCCGCCCCGGAAGATACTCGATGTGAAATATAGAACGCCGGGTAACTGCCCGCCA
>JAYUXG010000332.1:0-1548 GCA_043753125.1 Saprospirales bacterium
TTCCTGAAGGGGAGTACCCAATTGCGCCACGATTTCCTGGCTGAGCTGGACACCGAGCAAAAAGCCTATGGCCAGACCCGCAAATCCGGCGAACCCAACCACTACTTCCGGGTCATCAAAGACTTGGTGCTGTGGGGCTACTTTACTTCCGAGATCGGCGCGACGCAGGCCCTGCGCTACGTACCCGTGCCTGGCCGTTACGAGACCATTGATTACAAGAAAGGGGATCGGGCTTGGGGGTAATGGGGAAGCACACTTTCTTATTGGCGGTGTTCCTGACGGCCGCTGCATTTTGCGCTGCCCCCGTCCTGCTGGTTGGCCAAAACGCTGGTACGCTCGATCCTACCTTTGGACAGGCGGGCGAAGTGGTCATCCAAGATTCCAGCAATAGGTATAATGGCGGGCATAGCGTACTGCTCCCTGATGGAAGACTGATCGTGGCGGGCTTAGAAGTGGGTCCTGGCATCCAAAATGCCCGCCCTGTATTTACCCGATTGATGCCGGATGGATCCCTTGACCTCAGCTATGGAGTCAATGGGCAAGCGCGTCTCGATATAAACCTACCCTACCGGGGAATCGGGAAGATTGCCCTGACTACGGAAGGCAAACTGATCGTGGCAGGCCATATTTCGGGCAATGCCTCTTTGGCCGCCTTTGTAGTCCGCTTGGATACAAATGGCGTAATGGATCCCAGTTTTGGACAGAGCGGGCTGGCCCTATTGGATATTCCGGGTAATACAGACGACTATTTTTTTACTGCACTGATCAAACCAAACGGCACTATATTGCTTGGAGGAAGCACCAATGGCGTCTTATTGGTACAACTCCTTCCGGACGGAGCACCCGATCCTTCCTTCGGCACCGGCGGGATCGCCCATTTTCAAGATGTTGTGGGAGGTACGGAAAGCATCTTTTCGCTAGCCTTGCAGGCTGATGGGAAAATACTAACGGTCGGAATCAATGGGGGGAATAATATGCAATTAATACGTTTCCAACCCAATGGAATTATTGACCCATCCTTTGCCAACAACGGCGTGTTCACCTTTGGAACACCCAGCTGGGTCGAAACGGCGTATGGAGTGGCCATTCAAGATGACCAGAAAATCATGTTCTACGGCACACAACATCTGGCCAATATAAATAGGATCGTGCTGATCAGGCTCCAGCCCAACGGCAGCTTTGACCCTGCTTTTGGCACGAATGGACGGGTTTTTACCGACTTGGGGACCTTCGGCTTGGCAAATACTTTGGTGCTACAGCCCGACGGGAAGGCACTCATCGGCGCACAAAGCAAACAGAATCCTACCAATGACGAAGTACAGTTCAAAGTAGTACGCTACAATCCTGACGGCTCGTTGGATGCTAATTTTGGAAACGATGGTCAAGTGCAAACTCCAATTTACGCTATCGTTGCTGAGTCTGCCGATCTTTTGCTCCAACCCGATGGAAAGATTGTCCACACGGGAAGTGCCGATGGCCAGCTGGTTTTATGGCGTTATCTAAATGATCTGATGGTGGGGTTAGAAGAAACGCCCAACGCTCACTTCC
>JAYUXG010000333.1:0-4076 GCA_043753125.1 Saprospirales bacterium
GATGGGGTCGAAAGAACCGTTGTTGTCAAAGTCCTTGACCCACAGACCCAACGGCTCAGCAGGGCTGGCCCGCAGGATAGAATTCAGGCCCAGGTTGCCGGCCAGCAAATCGGGGTCCCCATCGCCGTCCACATCGGCGGTACGCACACAATTCCAGAGGCCCGCCGAGGCCGGGATTTCGGTTTTTTGGAAACCATTGCCCATATTGCGCAACACGGTGATCGCCATCCATTCGCCCACCACCACCAAGTCAAGCCATCGGTCGCCATCCGTATCCAGCCATTGGGCATCGGTTACCATACCGAGCACACCATTATCTGGCAGCAAGGCAGTGGCATCGGTAAAGTGTCCCTGACCGTCGTTTTTCAACAAAGAGGAGTGTGGGGCCAGTCCATAGGCTCCGCCAACCGACCGGGCACCAACGAATAGGTCGAAATCACCATCGCCATCAAAATCGGCGTAACGGACACAAGCAGTATGCTCCCGCATGACCGGCAAAGCACCGGGAATAACTTCAAACTGGTTTTTTCCATCATTGCGCAACAGGTAGTCGGTCAATATGGTGTCGCTGCTATTGCCAGTGCCCAAATACAGGTCTGGATCTTGGTCGCCGTCAGCATCAAACAGGGCACCAGTAGTAACGTGGCCAGCTATTGGCGGCAAATCGGCGGCCATCACCGTACCGTTATTGCTGCGCAGGTACAGTTGTTTGCCCACCACAAAGCCTGTTCCTTCTGATATGACCGCCGCCATAGGCCCTTGCGTATGCAGCGACCACGGCAACAGTTTCTCCGCAAACAGGTCGTCGGCGACGGGTGGCACATCGACCACTATGGTACGGGAGTTTAGTATCAATGGCGCAAGGTGCTCCAGCGTGGATAATTGAGCCGCTGCTTGTTCCACGCGCAAGGTCTGTCGGCCAACCACTTGATAAAGCGTTTGCCGCAGCCCACCAGGCCAGGTCACTTGCAGTGAATCCACCTGGGTATGTAACCCCAGACCAATAGTCAGAATTGGCTCCACCGAGGATTGAAAGCCACGAACGCATTGATTTTCATAGTATTGCATTTGATCGCCCGTCCACAATTTTACCGCAGTACCCACCCCGAAGGGGTTTTTATCGGCTCCCTTGAATTTAATTTTCAGCCAATTGGCCGCTGCCGTATTGTTCTGCAAAATGGAGGCGGGTGCGTTCAAATTATTGCTGACCAAATCCAAATCACCATCGTTGTCCAAATCCACGTACACAGCCCCGTTGGAGCAGCCGCGTTGGTCAAGGCCCCAGCTGTGGGAAACATCCTCAAACGTCAGGTCCTGCCGGTTGCGGTAGCCGTAGTTTGGCACCTCACCCGAAGGCATTTTTTCGATCAATTGCAGATCGGTGGCCTGCTGCTGCACGTCGGCGGAAGAGATGAACTTCAAATAGTCCATATCGTTGGGTCGCCGCACGATGCCATTGGTGATGTAGAGGTCTTTCCAGCCATCCAGATCGAGGTCGGCGAAGAGTGCGCTCCAGCTCCAGTCGGTGCTGGATATGTTGGCTAGTTGGCCTATTTCGGAGAAAAGAACACCGGGAGAGGGGGCTTCCTCTACGGAGGTCGAAAAAGATTTTCCCCGATTCAGTTGCAAACAATTCCTCGGAAACTGCCAATGATACCCCAAGCCATGTTTGTACGTATACACATCGTAGGCATCGGCAGGCTGGCTGGCCTTGAGAAGGGTTTCGTCCTCCGGTTTCATGTCCAAGGTGATGAGATCGGGGCGGGCATCATTATTGAAATCAGCTAGATCGCAGCCCATTGAGAAGTTAGACGTATGGCCCATGCTGTTGGTTAAATATTCCTTAAAGTACTGACCGCCAACATTATAGTACAGATAATCATTCTCGTGAAAATCGTTGGCTACGTACACGTCTGGATAACCGTCGCTGTTCAGATCGCCGATGGCCAGCCCCAAGCCGTAGCCTGACACGCCATCTTGAAGGCCGCTGTTTTGCGCTATGTCAAAATGGCCATTGTCATTGCGATAGAGCCGATCGGAGGCGCGGGGATCGAAGACGCGGCTGCGCGAAGTGTCCCGGTAACTGGCAGAAGAATGCACGCTGTGGCAAAGCACAAAGCAGTCGAGATCGCCATCCAGATCGTAGTCGAAGAAAGCGGCCTGGGTGCAGAAGGCCTGGAGGTCCAGTCCGTATTCGGCGGCGCGTTCGGTGAAATGGGTGCCACCTGCTGCCGCGCCATCGTTGATGAAGAGCTGATTCTTACCCTTAAAGTGTTTGTAATCACCCACTTGGCAGACATAAATATCGAGCCAACCATCGCCGTTCACATCGGCAATAGTAACCCCCGTCTTCCAGCTGCCTGTGCCGCCTACGTCCGCCATAGTGGTTACCTCCTCAAAGCGGCAGCTGCCCCGATTGAGGTAGAGTTTGTTTTGGCCGACATTGGAAGTAAAATACAGGTCGGGGAGGCCATCGTTGTTCACATCGCCCGTCGCTACGCCGCCGCCGTTATAATAATAGAGATACTGAATGATATTCATGCCGTCCGGGGTCTGGTCGGGCAGGGCATTGACAAAATCAATATTGGTGGTGGAAGGAGCCAGCAGGCTAAACAAGGGAGGGGCAGCAGGCTTTTGGCAAGCCAGCCAGAAGAGAACAACTGCGAAAAGTGTCAGGCAGGGCCAGCGTCCGTACCTGAACCCAATCTTTTGGGGTGGCAAATGTTCGGATAAAACCATCAGACAATAGCACCATTGCCCACCGCTGCCTTGCGCAACCGCTGCAAAAACGGCGAAGCGAAAATAAAGGATTGCAGGTTTTCATTGTCGCTGTTCAGCACCTCGTCTTTGGAGCCGCTCCATTCCAAGTGGCCCTCATGCAAAAAGCAAATGTTATCGCCGCTTTCCATCACCGAGTTCATATCGTGGGTATTGATGATGGTGGTGATGTTTTGTTCCTCGGTGATACTGGTGATGAGCTCATCGATCAGGATGGAGGTCTTGGGGTCCAAGCCGGAATTGGGTTCGTCACAGAACAAGTACTTGGGTTCCAGCACAATGGCCCGCGCAATGCCAACCCGCTTCTGCATACCACCGGAGAGTTCGGACGGGAATTTGGCGTTGTTGCCCGCCAAGTTCACGCGCTCCAGGCAGAAGTTCACGCGCTCCAGTTTTTGCCTGGCATTCATTGTGGTGAACATATCGAGCGGAAAGCGGATGTTTTGCTCTACGGAAAGCGAATCGAAGAGGGCCGATCCTTGGAACAACATCCCGATTTTCATACGAATGGCCCGCATTCCCTCCTTGTCGAGGTTGGTAAAATCCACATCATCATACCATACCTTGCCATCGGTAGGCGTTTGCAGCCCTACCAAAATCTTTAGGAGCACCGTCTTGCCTGCCCCTGAACGCCCAATAATGAGGTTGTTCTTGCCCGCCTCGAAGTCGAACGTAATGCCTTTCAGCACCTCTTGGTCACCAAATTTTTTGCTCACATTTTCTGCACGAATCATCGGGTTGTAGTCAGTTGCGGGGGTGGACGATATAAAAAAGTTGACGCCATTAGTCAGGCAAAAGTAAACGCTTCGACCCAAACTACCCCAAAAACTGCGCTATCTTAGCTGTCGCATTATGCCCTACCCTAATCCGCTCCACTCCGATTCCCAAAATGCGGCTACTCCGATTGTTATTTCCCCTCTTGATTAGTGGCAGTCCCGTATGGCTGTTGGCCCAAAACCAATATGCCACGGCCCTGCTTCCCGATTCCCTGCGCTGCCAAGCCAGCTCCGTGTTGCGTTTTTCCGAAACGGTTTTTACGGTAAAGAACTTGGAAGAAGCCACTGCGGAACAGACCTACGCCGTTACGATCTTGGGACCGACCGGCCAAAAGTACGCCCAAGCGGTGGAACACGAAGACCGTTTCCAAGGTATCAAATTGTTGGAAGCCAAGCTGTTCGATAGCCGGGGGCAGCTGGTGCGCGCCAGTAAAAAAGACGACATCAAAGAATACGGCAATAATGCGGAATATGAATTTTCCGACGACCGAGTCCGGGTGCTGGAAATGTCATATCCCCTGT
>JAYUXG010000334.1:0-9868 GCA_043753125.1 Saprospirales bacterium
ATTGACGGTTAAAATTGTGTTGGCCACAAGCATCAAATCCTCAATAAAATCGTTTCTTTGAAAAAATAGGTGATGAAAAACTCGCTGTTTCTGCGTCGCTCTTGGCCCATATTACTGCTTTTGGTCATCGGCCAATCGGGCTGTTACACCTTCAAAGGCATTTCCATCGATCCCAACGTCAAGACCTTCGCGGTGCGTAATTTCGAGACACTGGCCACCAATGCCCCGCCAACGCTGGGGCTGGATTTTGCCGAACTCCTGCGCGACAAGATTCGCTCGGAAACGCCCTTGAAAGCCAAAAATGAGGAGCCAGACGTGGAATTTACCGGCAAAATCGTGGATTTTCGCGTTTCTCCCGTCAATCCCAAGCCCGGCGAGGTGGTCGCCGCCAACCGCTTGGAGGTGCGTATCCGGGTGGGCTACATCAACCGGATCGATGAGAAGAAAGGCTGGGCCGCCGAACGCGATTTCCAGCACTTTGCCGATTTTTCCAGCACCACCGACTTGCTGGCAGTGCAGGCCAACCTGCTAGCCACCATCAACAAGCAGTTGCTGGAAGACATCTTCAATGCGGCCTTCAACGATTGGTGAACACCGTTGTCCACAAAAAAATTATTGAATTTCCAGAAAGGATGACATCTTTGGCGTTTGATAACCAACCCGTTAGGCTATAATTTGCCTTTTCAAACACCATCTTGCCCATGACGCAAGAGCGATTTTTAAAACTGCTGCATAATCCGGCTTTGCTGACGACCATCTCCTACGAGGAGCTGAAGACGCTGGCCATTGCCTATCCCTACGCCCACAACCTGCGCACTTTGCTGGCCATCAAGGCGCAGCAGACCAATCACCCCGAAGCGAGCCGCACCTTGGCCACCGCCGCCGCTTATGGGCTGGACCGCACTCGTTTGTTCGTGCTGGTGGCCCCGAAAATCCTTTCCCCGCAACGGTTGAGTGCCATTAAAGAAGAGGTGTTGGAACTGAAATCCATTGAAACCGTACAGCGTGAACTGGAAGCCCTGGCCCCAGTAACCCGTGAAGAACGACCTGCTGCGACACGCTCCTCTCTATCCGTTTCACCTCCGCCCGAACCTCGCCCGATCCCGGTCGTGGAAGCCGTGCTGGATTTTAGCCAGGCACCGCCCCTACAAACCCGCCCGCCCAGCCCACTGCCTGCTCCGCTGCCACCCCAAGCCTTTGGGGCCTGGTTGAGCCAATTCCAGCTGCCACCCTTGGAGCCGCGTCCTGCCCAACCAGTCGTAGTAACACCCACGCTCGTGGTCATACCAACAAAGCCACCAGCGGCCCCCAAGACGGGTATTGCCCACACGCTGGCCGAGCGCAGCGTAGCCGAAAACAAGGACGTACTGTCCGAAACACTGGCCAAACTCTACGTGCAACAGGGGCATCGCGAAAAAGCAATTGTAATGTACCAACGATTGGGCTTGGCGTTTCCAGAGAAAAGCAGTTACTTTGCCGCCGAAATTGACAAACTTAAAAATTAGACAATCATGTTATCCACCCTTGCGGTATTCATTGCCATCATCAGCATCGTGTTGATCGCGGCTATCCTGGTGCAGAATTCTAAAGGCGGCGGGCTGGATGCCTCCTTCGGCGGTCAGGCCCAACAACTTTTCGGCGCAGCGCGCTCGACCGATTTCATCGAAAAAGCCACTTGGGTGTTGGCGGCCACGTTGATGGTACTTTGTGTGGTGGCCGTCCTGACGGTGGGCACTGGGGCTACGCCCGATGTAGTGCCGACGCCGGGCTAAATAATTTTTCAATAAGGTGATATTTGGCCGAAAGTGACAAGAGGCTGTCCCGTAAAGAAACTTGCAGGACAGCCTCTTGTCGTATATAAACGTGTCAAATAATCCATAGCGTATCTATTCAGCCTTTGGACCAATTCTGCTGCTATGGGCGCATCCTGAAAAAGCGTGTGCAATGGGGCAAATCCTTCCCGATGAAGAGCATATCGCTTCCGGATAGCCTCCATGTCAAGCGGCGCGGTACTGTCAGTAACGGACTTGGCCACCAGAAACTTTAATAAGAGTTCTTCCAAAAAGCCTCTCAGTTCGGGGTTGCGTTCGCGCAACATCTCCTCCAAGACAGGAAAATTTGACGGTGATGCACTCCACTGATTGGTTGCGTTCGCGCAACATCTCCTCCAAGACTTCTTTAAGCATTTCTTTATCAATGGCTTGACTATTCATCTTTTGCAACTTTGTTACTGCAAAACTACCCGATTTTCACGTAGGTGACATAGAATATTTTGGCATCCTGCTTGGAAGAAAGTTTTCGGAAAATAGGGGTTCAACGATCGAACCGATCCAGTTTCATATTTTGGATCACCGCGATTAGTTTCTCGCCATACTTCTTGTCGGTGGCGTAGCCTGCCTGGGTTAGTCCATTGGCCCAGCCCCGATAGTCGCCGTGGTCCAGTTTGAAAAGCGGTGCGTATCTTTTGCTCGTTTTCAGAAACTGGCTATGCGCCCGGAAACTTCCCCAGGCGTTGGTATATTTTATAAAGAAATCCTTATGCGAATCGTCGGTAAAGTTCGCGCAGTGGCCTTTGTGGCACTGTTTGGAAAAGCACTTTACCCCAAAGTGGTTATTGGTTTTCTGCGCCAATGCGCTCTCCCCCGCATCGCTCTCCAACAGGCCCTGAGCCAAAATCACGCTGGCCGGAATGCCGTATTTTTGCATCTCCGCCACCGCCACCGGCGCGAACCGCTCCACGTAGTCCTGGCACTTGACTAACCGCTCGCGGGCCTCCGTGACGGGTACGCTGTTGCGCTGCGCAAAAGCGGGATCAATGGCGAGGGTGCTATTTTGCAATGGCCCGGCGGGTAAAGTTACCCGTTTAGCCGCAGGCTTCGCCGATGCCGTCAGCGAGGTGGAAGCCAGACCGAACAGGGATTGGCTGGTGCGCTGGGCGGATACCTGCTCCATTCCATCTCCGCCAAACGGGGCCAAAGTGATGGAAATCCGGTCGCTCCAAACCAGGTAAGTGAGGGCGGTCAAAAGCAGCAGTTTCCAGACCAACGTCTCCTGCTTGGTGGCAGCAGCGGTGGAAGCGGCAGCATTTGCGGAATGATAGTACTGGGCGTGGGTGTGTTGGTAAGTGGCCATAGCAGTGTAGATGGAACGATGAGCGGTGAGAAAAGGATTACAACTGGCCACAAAGTAAAACAAATTGTTTTTATTAAACAACAAAAAGTTTTATAAAAAATGTTTTGGGGAAGTAGAAAATGGTCTAATTAGTTGGTTATCAGGTGGGTGTTTAGCATTTAGTTTAGTTTGTTATTGAAAGTTAAGGCTCATGTTCCTAAGTTACTGAAACCGTTAGAGAATGACCAGTTTACCATAGACTGCTTAACGAGCGGCAACCACGGAGTGGTGGAACATGAATAGCCCCCGATGCAATCGGGGGGAAAGATGGGGCAATCGCAAACAACCCCGGATGGGATTGAACGTCTATACGTTGGCACAAATGTTCAACCCCATCCGGGGTTGGCCCCTATCTTCCTTTTACCCCCGATTTCATCGGGGGCTGTTAAGTTCTGATTAATTGATTGAAAGTTTTAATTTTGCGGCAAATTTTATTTGGAGATGACCCTATATGAGAGTTTTTCGGCGATAGCGGATTTTCGGCGTGCGCAAGGTCAGCGGACGGTGCTTCCAGCCTTACTAACCATGATTTGTCTGGCCTATATGTGCGGCCATACCAGCAAACGTAAAATCACCGCCTTTGCTAAGTCCAATGAAGAAGTGTTGGGCGAGTTGTTGCATCTGAAGCACAAAGTGCCCTCGCACGTGACTATGTGGACCTGTCTTGGCGGGGTCAGGGAGGCCGACATGGTCGAAAGTTTTAATCAATGGGCTAAGTCTGTGGGGCCTATTCTACAGGGGCAGTGGGTCAGCGGGGATGGTAAGAGTCTAGCCAGCACGGTGGCGAATATGCACGACCAGAAGCAGTCGTTCACGGCGGTGGTCAGTATGTTCTGCCAACAGACGGGCCTGGTGCAAGTGGTGAGTGCCTACCGCAACGACAAGCGCAGCGAGATTCACGTCCTGCGAGGGCTGCTTGAGCATTTCAAGGACGCCGGGGTGGTTATCTTTTTGGATGCTCTGTACTGCCAAAAAAAACGGCTGCCGACATCGACGACAGCGGAAACGCTTACTGCCTATAGTTAAAAGGCAACCAAAAGACCCTGTATGCCGCGATCGTGCATACTGCGTCCACCGAACTGCCCCTTTCCATCCACCGGGAATACGAAAAGGGCCACAGGCGGCACAGCCACTGGACGGTCAGCGTCTTCGACGCCAGCCAAAGCCCTAAGGCGAGCCAGTGGCAGGGCCTGAGTAGGTTCGTGCGGGTGGAGCGATGCGGCACACGGGAAGAGGACCAAACTTACGCCGAGACGGCTTTTTACATCTCCAACTTGGAGGATCAGCGGGCCGAATACTTCCATGAGGGCATCCGAGGCAGGTGGCACATTGAGAACCGCCTGCACTGGGTCAAAGATGTCGTGCATGGCGAGGACGGCAACAAAATAAAAAAGGGCAATGGCCCGGTCAACGCATCCATTTTTAGCACGATCGTTATCAATATGCACCGCCTCAAAGGCCACCAATCCATTTCCGAAGGCCAAATAAAATTTGCCAGCAATGTCAAAGAACTTATCAATCTAATCAGAACTTAACAATCCTGCCCATAAAGGGGGGAGGGTGCATTGAGGAGAATATGCAATAGTGTCATTTTACATAGTTCATACCTTATAGTTCATAGTTGTCCCTCCTCTTCCGCTTTTGGGTGGGCCTGCTCGTACACTTCAATCAATCGGCTGATACTGTTGTGGGTATAGATTTGCGTAGCCGCCAGATTGCTATGGCCAAGCAGTTCTTTAATGGCATTTAGATCGGCCCCGCGATTGGACAGGTGGGTGGCGAAAGAGTGCCGCAATACGTGTGGGCTGCGCTGCTCCACGGTGGTGATGGCCGACAGATGTTTGTGGACGATGGTGTAAATATTCTCCGGGGTAATCTGTTGGCCTTTACGATTGAGAAACAACCAAGGCTCCGTGTTGCCCGGAAAGGCCTGGCGGCGCAGCACGAGAAACGCTTCCAGCAGTTGGGACAAATAAGTGGCGAAGGGCATCAGCCGCTCCTTTTGTCCTTTGCCCTGCACCCTAAACACGGCCCGACCCAGATCCAAGTCGCTGATTTTCAGGCTACTGGCCTCACTCCGTCGAATGCCCGTGGCGTACAGTACTTCCAATAACAGCCGGTGCAACTGTCCCCAATAACCCTCTCCAAACTCCACGTGGGTGAACAAAGCCGCCATTTGGCTCTCTTGGATGTAGACCGGCAGCCGCTTGCCCACCTTGGGAGCCACCACCTTTTGCATCGGGTCTTTGACGACCTCGCCGCGTTTTTTCAAAAAACGGAAGTAGGTCTTCAGGCACGACAACCGCCGGTTGATGGTGCGTGGGCTTTGCCCGGACTCCATGAGGGCCACAATCCAAGCCCGGATATGCAAATGCCTCACCTCGGCAGCCGAGGTAAGGCAATGGTACTCTGTGACGTGAGCAACAAATTGATGCAGATCGCTGGTGTAGGCCGAAAGCGTGTTGGGCGAGAAACGGCGTTCAAGCGACAGATATCCGAGAAACGATGCTTCGTGGAACACGTCCGTCAAAATTAATGGAGGCGGTAAAGATAAGCGGTGCCATTGACAAACCGTCCTCCTTATACCTCCCGCTTGCCAAGCTCTGGCGGGCAAGGTCGGCTATGGCATCTCCCCTTTTTTTTCGCTAAACCGAATCAGTCGTTCTTATTGCCGTACATATCTTCCTTGTAAACGGCTTTCAGCACTTCTGTGCGGCGTTGGACCGAGGGTTTGCTGAACGCTTTGCGGCGGCGCAATTCTTTCAAAATGCCGGCCTTCTCGAACTTGCGCTTATATTTTTTGAGCACCTTGTCGATAACTTCGCCGTCTTTCACTTCAACGATGAGCATGAATTCTCCTTTTTTTGTTGATTTTGATGATATCCGATGATTTCGGGCTGCAAAGGTAACACAATGGTTGGAGAATGTGGAAGGCTTATTTGCGATTTTTTCTCTGTGTTTTTCTCAACTCTTATTTTCAAAAATACACCTCATTCGCCACCCGAAAAGTATTGGCATGGGCCTCCACGATGTCAGCCAGACGCGGAGAGTAGCCACCGCCCATGCAGACCACTACGGGTAGTTGGTGGCGGTGACAAAAATCCAGCACGAAGCGGTCGCGGTCGCGGCAACCCGCCCGGCTGAGACCCAAGCGGCCCAGTTTATCGGTCGCCAGCACATCCACCCCGCTGAGGTAGAACACGAAATCGGGCTGGAACTCGTCGGCTAGGCGGGATAGGGTAGTGTGCAACAGCGATAAGTAAGGTGCATCAGGCATGCCATCGGGTAGGCCCAAGTCCAGGCTGGATTGTTCCTTGCGCAACGGGTAATTGCGCTCGCCGTGCATGGAGAAGGTGAATACACGGTCTTCGTTGCGGAAAATGGCGGCGGTGCCATTGCCCTGGTGTACGTCGAGGTCCACCACGAGGATGCGTTGGGCCAATCCGTGGTGCAACAGGTAGTTGGCGGCCACCGCCTGGTCGTTGAAACAACAGTAACCCTCGCCGTGGTCGCGAAAGGCATGGTGGGTACCACCGGCTACGTTCATCGCCACTCCATGTTGTAAGGCAAAGTGGGCGCACTGGATGGTCCCTTGGGCAATGTGCCGTCCCCGCCAGACGAATTTCTCGTTGATCGGAAAGCCGATGGCCCGTATCTCCTTGTCGCTCAGACTGACCGTGTTCAGTTTGTCCCAATATTCCTGGCTGTGGGTGAGCAGGGCTACTTCCTCGGCCAGTGGATCGGGATGGAAGAAATGGTCCTCCGTCACCGCGCCCTCGTAGAGCAACTGCTCGGCGATGAGCTCGTACTTGGCCATCGGGAAGCGGTGGTTGGCCGGGAGCTCGTATTTGTAGATGGGGGAGTAGGCGATGCGGAGCATGATGGGAGTGAAAACACCGGAATAAAAGGATGGTTGAGGGGTATGTATGTGGTTTTGTGGGCGAGACTGGCGTTGGGGCCAAAAAATTTGGCTTTTTGCTTACACAAGTTGTAATTGTTTTGTCATCTATGTGGTTTCCAAATAAAACACCCTGCGGAGGGATTTTAGCCTTTTGGAGAAATGCTTTGCGCGGCTCTGGTCTGCATTGGTCTCTTATTACGCGTTTCTTTGGGATAGGTGTCTATAGGCAGCATACACGCAACGGACGGCTAAGTGAAAGGTCGGGTAAATGTTAACAGGCATTAACATTTACCCGTACTTTTGAGGAAAATTTAGTCGTTCGTTGCGGGAGTGCAATAGTTCGATGAAATAATAAAAAATAAAATATGATACAGTAAAGTAAATTCAAGGTAGCCACCTTTTGGCAGATAAACAGAATTTGTTTTGTATCAATTGGTATTTTGAACATTGAACGGTGGAATTATTCCTGAAAACCACCTAAATACAAAGTAGGGATAACTGAAAAATTCATTAACATGAAATTTTTGCAACTTTTTATGCTGGCTCTTGTGAGCCATTTTGTAGTGCAAAATTCAAATGCACAAACCGCAACAGTAAACTGTACTACCAATAGTATTACAGTTTCAAACATCCCTCCTTATCCAGTAGTTTACTTTGCCAATGTTGGATATAAAAATTGTCAAGATGGCGGAGGTTATTATGAAGGGTGCGATGAAGGAGGACAGAAGGCTTGTTGTCGTGTTATTACAAAAGGCCCTACTGGTGTATTTCCATCCCCTGTTACACCTCGTTTCTGGCTGGAACAGCTTGTAAATGGCTCATGGACAACCGTTGCGGGGCCGCAGTTTACAACCACCTTTTCTAACCTTGCTCACGGAACTTATCGGGTAAGATGCCAGGTCCCAAATATTGCTACCAATATATGTATAGAGCAGGGCAACCCAAACTTACCTGGAGCAAGGATTTGCTTGTTCAACGAATCTGGTCAATTCATAGGTTATTGGGGAACATGGGACAACTCCCCCTTTGTAAGCACCCCACCTACCTACAGCAAAATGGTTGTTGTGGGTGCAACTGTACAAAGTGACATTTCTTGGAACTTCATTGATGTAAACGCCAATGACTTGTTCAGCCCAAGAGAACAAATAAAAATGAACACCGCCAACACCATAAACTACGAAAGTTGGTGGGTTGCTATCTTTGAAAACGGCGGTCAAAACCGCTACTGGTCGAATGGCTGGACATCAGGGTTAATTCCGGGTAATCAATTAAATTTAACTACATTAAGTAGTCCTACTTTCGGTGGAACATTTGCCCAAATCCCAGTATCCTATACCGTCCATTTTGCTATTTCTGCCAGTTGTAATACCGCATGGACAAATTTGGATAAAAACTTCGCAGTTTGTCCTGCCGGATTGGGTTGCCGAATTGCAGAGGATGAGGACATTAGGCTTTATCCGAACCCTGCAAACAACTCTTTTCAACTGCATAACTTGGATATTGACCCATCAAAACAGCAGCGGATTGTGCTGATGGACATGAATGGTCGAATAGTCAAGTCATTTGAGCAAATATCGCAACCAGAGATTGACATTTCTGACCTAAACAATGGACTGTATGTAGTTAGTGTTTGGGAAAATGGAAGCAAGTTGCTGACAACGAAACTTTCAGTAGTAAAATAATTCTTTCATCTGTGGATATGCCCGTATATATCGGGCATATCCATTATTTTTTTGAAAATGAGCAGAATTATTTTATCATTATTTGTGTTGTTATCTACAACTAATGTGATGGTTGGGCAGGAAAACCTAATTCCTAATCCAAGTTTTGAGGATATCGTTAATTGCCCTGATGCAACATTTTCAGGACAATTAATTTATGCAGAGCCATGGTATAATGCGCTTCTTACCCCAGATTTATTTAATGAATGTGCTCCTTCTAATGAGGGTGGAGTACCCATAAATGGTACTAATTGTTACCAAAATGCTCGAAGTGGCAATGGATATGCGGGTATTAATACTTATATAAATATCGGAAGAACAACAGAATTTATGGAAGTTAAGTTAAATAAACGATTAGAAAAAAACAAAAAGTATTTCATTTCATTCTTTGTATCACCAAGCAATTGTGCTGACCCTGAAATTTGTTATTCCGACGGTATGGGATTGGCATTTTCAGATACGCTATATAAAGAAGATGCTATAGTAGGGGCAGAACAAATACCGCCATTCACGCCTGCCATTCAGAACCCAGTCGGCAACATCTTGAAAGATACGGTTAATTGGATAGAAATAAGTGGTTGCTACACTGCCAAAGGGGCAGAACAATACGCCATTGTAGGCAATTTCAGGTCGAGTGCCAACACCCAAAGCGAGGGTTGTGTAGGGGTAACTGGCTCTTACCATTATATTGATGATGTAGGTGTGTATGAATACAACCCTTTGCCTGACACCCTTATTTTGTGTAGCGGCGAAACACGAACAATAGGAAAATCGTTTTTGAATGCCTCGTATTTGTGGAATACGGGTGCGACTGACAGTACTTTAACCATCAATCAAGAAGGACGGTATATCGTCAATGCTGTGATTAGTAATTGTACATTGAGCGACACTATTATTGTTTTGGAGATGGATAAATTGTCAAATGCTCTGCCATCGGACACCTTGCTCTGCGAAGGCGAAACCCTTGTGATAAATATCCCAATAACCGGCAATTATACATGGTCGAGCGGGGAAACCAGCAACAATATTTCAATTAGTGCAGGTGGGGTTTATTCTGTTAGTATCCAAAATGATT
>JAYUXG010000335.1:0-1544 GCA_043753125.1 Saprospirales bacterium
GGGGTAGCTACCCCTTCACCCCCCACCATCTCGCCGTACACGGCCAGTAGGGCCTTGTTCTCGCGGCGACTAAATTGGCCAGGGTCGTTCTTGGTAAACAGAAATCCATTGAGCAGCGAATCTTTTCCCCATTTCTGATGGAGGTCTTGTGCCCGGATCACGTGGTTGGCAAAGAAATCTTGCTGGCCGTTGAGGGCGTAGGACTCGAATAGCGCGGAAGACATGATACGGCGGGAGCGGGCAATTTCCAGAATTTTCTCCAGTTGATAGTCGCTGCCACCGCTGCCCAGCAGTCCGCCAAACTGACCCAACAGGGAAGCCATGCCACTGCCGCCTTGTTCGTCGTTGAGCATGAAGGTCAACTCTGCCTTATAGCTCACTGGCTTTGTAAAAGACTTGTAACCGAAATAGAGGACCAGCGGCAGCGTAAACATGGCCAGGATCAGCCAGTTGCGGCGCAATTCTGCTACGTACTCGCGCAGTTTTAGCAATACGTCGCGTAGACTGACCTCGTCATTGTCAGACGGGTAAACGCTTGGGTAAGCAGGTTCCAAAATTAAAGGACGTTAGACGCATTGAAAAATTCGATTGACAAAACGGCGACGATGGTTGGTATATCAAGCAAAAACCACCGGCTACTAATTTTGCACAACTACTTACTTATGATAGATCGCTTGCAAATTTTTACTTCAACGCAGCGGCCGCCACAATGACAGTTGCCAGCACCCCAACCGTGGCCAAGATCTGGCTCAGGGCTTTGTCCCAGTCAATCTTCTTACCTCCTTCCGTTCTTTTCTTAATGGGCTTTGCACCCACTATGACTATTGAGCCTTTAGTAATCTTGGGATAGACTTTGAAAAAAATGAAATTTTTGGTGCGGTTGATTTTTCCGTTGGGTTGGTTCACGACCACCCTCTTGCGCGAAGCGGTTTTGCTGAATCCGGCGGCATACTCACGCACGTACCAGCCTGCACGTTTGCCCGCACGGTAGGCAGCGTTGATCTGCCCAACCCGTAATAAGGAGGGCTGTAGTACTTTGGAGGCCTCGGTATTGAGCGTTTGTATCGATACCAGGTCTTGTCGCTTGGGAATAGTGATCTCGTCGCCCTGCTGGAGAATATGATTGGAAGGAGAATTTTTAACACGCATGGCTTCCGGCAGGTTAGTGACCACAATCCCTTTATTATTGCGCAGCAGCGTAGTGCCTTCCGGGAAGGCTTCTTCTGATAGGCCACCGGCGCGTATTATTACATCCGACAAGGTTTCATTGTCGTTGATCAACGCATACTTTCCGGGATACTTCACTTCCCCATTTACAAAAACGTACTGCTGAAGTTCAAAATCAGGCGTATTGCGGACTACCACTTCATCGAAAGGCAGCAGTATAAATTCCGATCCGCCTGCATCCCTTAAGTTGAATTTATCATCTACCTGCACCGTAGCCACCACGGTGCGCGTGGGATTATCGTTCACTATCAAAACACGGTAAATATCGATCCTGCTGCGCGAAGCCTCTAGCCTAAAGCCGCCAGCCAGGGTCAGGG
>JAYUXG010000336.1:0-9854 GCA_043753125.1 Saprospirales bacterium
GAAATAAATCCGGGCCTGGGCATTAACTGGAGCAACAGGGTACAAGTAGCACTCCACTATCGGTTGTTCCACTTTCATGAGTGGGACGAAGTGCTGCTGATTTCAGGACGCGATACTACTTTTCCAATGGGCGGCGT
Organism: Saprospirales bacterium; assembly: GCA_043753125.1. GTDB lineage: Bacteria > Bacteroidota > Bacteroidia > Chitinophagales > Saprospiraceae > M3007. Next base: position 138 of record JAYUXG010000336.1, read on the forward strand.
TGACCAATACAATCCTTTTAAAATGTGGGCAACGGTAGCGTACAGGTTGTTGGAATAAATTTTACCAGAAAATCCACGACTTGGTCGATGGTTTTTAGGACCAAAGACATCGAATCTGTAAGTTTTCTGCTTATTCCCCAGCCCCAAACCGCTCCCGCATGGTCTTTTTCAAAGCCAGCATCTCGTCCCGGTACTGCGCCGCCGTAATGAAATCCAGATCTTTGGCGGCCTTCTTCATTTTGTTCTCCGTATCGCCGATCATCTTCTCCAACTGGCTGCGGGTGGCGTAGGCTACCACGGGTTCAGCCGCCAGGCTCACTTCATCGGATTCTACGTAGGCCCGCGCGCCATTTATGTCCCGGATGTCGAGGATGCTGCGCGTGGCCAAAATCTGCTCCCGCGTCTTGGTCACCGTGCGCGGCGTGATACCATGCCGCTCATTGTAGGCCACTTGGGTAATACGCCGCCGGTTGGTTTCATCGATCGTGTCGCGCATGGAGTCGGTCATCTTGTCGGCGTAGAAGATAACCATGCCGTTGGCATTGCGCGCCGCACGGCCCGCCGTCTGGGTCAGCGAACGCATATTGCGGAGGAAGCCCTCCTTATCGGCATCCAGAATGGCCACCAACGAGACTTCGGGCAAATCCAAACCCTCCCGCAACAAGTTGACCCCCACCAGCACATCATACTCGCCGAGGCGCAGGTCGCGCAGGATTTCTACCCGTTCTAAGGTCTCCACTTCCGAGTGAATATAGCGGCATTTCAGGCCGATTTTGGCAAAATAAGTGGCCAGTTCTTCGGCCATGCGTTTGGTGAGCGTGGTGACCAAAGCCCGTTCGTTCACCGCCACCCGCTGCTGGATTTCTTCGATGAGGTCATCAATCTGGTTCATCGAAGGCCGCACCTCAATCGGCGGATCGAGCAGCCCGGTAGGGCGCACCAACTGCTCCACCACCACGCCTTCGGTCTTGACCATCTCGTATTCGCCCGGCGTGGCACTCACAAAGATCACCTGGTTGATCATGCCCTCGAATTCCTCGAAACTCAACGGGCGATTGTCCATCGCCGAGGGCAGGCGGAAGCCCCAGTTGACCAGCGACTGCTTCCTGGCCCGGTCCCCGCCCCACATACCGCGCACCTGCGGCACAGTGGCGTGGCTTTCATCAATCATCATGATGTAATCGTCGGGGAAGTAGTCGAGCAGACAGAACGGCCGCGCACCGGGCCGCCGACGGTCAAAAAAGCGGGAGTAGTTTTCGATGCCCGAGCAGTAGCCCAACTCCCGGATCATCTCCAAATCAAAGGTGGTGCGTTCCTTGATGCGCCGTGCTTCGGCCAGCCGACCTTCGTGGACAAAATACTTTTCCTGCTCGTTGGCCTCGTGCTGTATTTCGTAAATAATCTGCGTGATCCGGTCTTTCGGTGCCACGTAGAGGTTGGCGGGGAAAATGGCCACGGCGTCCATTTTTTCGAGCCGCCGCCCGGACACCAGGTCAATGCTTTCGATGCTCTCCACCTCGTCGCCAAAGAAAATGACCCGGTAGCCCCAGTCAGCGTAGGGCAGGTTGATGTCCACCGTGTCGCCACGGACGCGGAAAGTAGCACGGGCAAAATCCGTCTCGGTGCGGGAATACAGGCTGTCTACCAAACTGTACAAAAAGGCCGTTTTTGGCAATTTCATGCCCTTGGTCAGCCGGATAATCCCAGTCTTGTAATCTTCCGGGTTGCCCATGCCGTAGATGCACGACACGGAGGCAACGATGACAATATCGCGTCGCCCGGAAAGCAGGGTGCTGGTGGCCTTCAAGCGCAGTTTGTCCACCAATTCATTGATATTCAGGTCTTTTTCAATATAGGTATCCGTAACCGAGACGTAGGCCTCGGGCTGGTAATAGTCGTAGTAGGAGACAAAATACTCGACCGCATTGTCTGGGAAAAAAGTCTGTAACTCGCCGTAGAGCTGGGCGGTCAGGGTCTTGTTGTGGGTGATGACCAGCGTAGGGCGGTTCAACTGAGCGATCACGTTGGCCATCGTAAAAGTCTTGCCGGAGCCGGTCACGCCGAGCAAAACCTGGGCGCGATCACCGGCCCGGATGCCCTGTACCAATTGCTGAATGGCCTGCGGCTGGTCGCCGGTCGGTCGGTAGTCGGAAGAGAGGGTAAAGTTCATGGGCGTACCGATTCAAAGTCCAAAATTGGGACTTTTTATTGGAAAACAACGGGTAGAGAAAAGGGTTTTTAAAACAAATGATTTGGAAAGCCAAAGATTTTGGAAAATTTTAACCGTTCAACAGGAAGGTTTTACGTTTTGCCTAACCATGTTGGAAGCAGGACAAAGCTATTTTTGCATCTCTACAAACCTGACCCACCATGTTGAAACCTCTCCTTTCCCTCGCTTTGGCTGGCTTTTTATTCGCTTGCAGCCAGCCAAAAAGTGTCTTTCAAAAAAGTCCCTATGAGTCCGAAGTGGCCCATTTCGCCAGCCAGTTGACCGGGAAAAACCAGAAAACCAAGCACTTACAAGGTTTGGAAACCTCCTTTCAACAGGCCCAAACGCTGGACCTTGCTTTAGTGGATTCGTTACTGAACGAAAATCGGCCGGAACTCTGGCCAACAGTAAATGCCCTGCACCGCCGCTTACAGACCCGGCAGGAAAAAGTGGCGGCTTTGCAACCGCTACGCGCCAAAAATGGGTACGAACCCACGCTGCACTTCGTAACGGATATGGCCGAGCAGGAGGCCAACAGCCGTCGAAATGCGGCTACCTATCTCTACGACAAGGCCAAAAAAGGCTTAACCGCCGCCGCTGAAAACGGCGACCGTCCGGCAGCCCGGGAAGCGTTTTACGCCTTGCAGGATTTGAAGCAAAACTATTACCGTTACTGGGAAAATGCCAACGCTTTGCTCGATAGTGTCCGCATTTTAGGGGTAGCACATATTTTACTGACCAACCTGCCCGCTACGGAGGCCTCGGCGGGCGAAGCTTTCTGGAAAGAAGTGTCCGTACAGGCGCGTCGGTTGAACGATGAATGGCATATTTATTACCCAACTTTTTCCCCTACCCAACAATACGATTATGTAGTGGAATGCCGGGTGTCGTCCATACAAGTTGGATCGGAGAGTCGCAGCGAAACCACGCGTACGGAAGAAAAAGACATCGAAGTTGGATACGAGGAAAAAAAGGATACTGCCGGACGGGTAATCGAAAGAAAGCCGGTATACGAGCACATTAAGGCGGAGATTCGTGAACTTTCGTTGAGCAAAAGCGCGGAGGGCATCCTGGCCGTGGAAGTGCGCAATGTGCATAATAACCAGCTTTTGTTCTCCCAAAACCTGCCCGCCAATTATCAATACAAAGAGAGTTTTACCTACGTTTCTGGCGACAGCCGCGCCACCTCTGCGGTTACGAACAGTGCCAATATGTACCCAACCGCGCCTTTCAATAGCACCATGTCGGATCATTTGATGGATAATATGCAAACGGAGCTGCATTATTTCTTGAAAAAGAAGTTAGCCAAATGGTGAAAATGGAAACGAGAACTGGCTTGGTCAAATGCAAACGAATTGTTTTAAATTTTTCCAAAAAAACTACCTTTGTCCTTTTAGCCGCCATTGCCTTCCCGCCCGCCAAGATTTGTCAGGCGGAAACGAAGGCGGGCAACCTTGCTCCCTCTCCGCTGTTTCCACATCAATGGCAAAGACAAAAACAAAACCGGCTCCTGAAACCCGCTCGGATGATCTCCCCCGCTCCCCGCTCACGGGCAGCCCTTCCCATGATTTTATCGAGGTCATCGGTGCCCGCGTCCACAACCTGAAAAACGTGGATGTGCGCATTCCACGCAACCAGTTGGTGGTCATCACCGGCATCAGCGGTTCGGGCAAGAGTTCGCTGGCTTTTGATACGATCTACGCCGAAGGGCAAAGGCGGTTTATGGAGACGCTGTCGAGCTACGCCCGGCAATTCATCGGCGAGATGGAACGGCCCGATGTGGAGCAGATCACCGGCCTCAGCCCGGTCATCAGTATTGAGCAAAAAACCACGGGGCGCAATCCGCGCTCCACCGTGGGCACCGTCACCGAAGTCTATGATTTTTTGCGGCTGCTGTTTGCCCGGGCCGGGGAAGCCTACTCTTACGTGACCGGCAAAAAAATGGTGAAATACACCGAGGAGCAGATTATCCAAAATATTTTGCAGCGTTTTGACGGGCAAAAAATTGCCCTGTTGGCTCCGGTCATCCGGTCGCGCAAAGGCCACTACCGCGAACTCTTTGAGCAAATCCGTAAGCAGGGCTACACCAAGGTGCGCACCGACGGCGCGATCGTCGAAATCGAGCCCGGTATGCAACTGGATCGCTACAAAATCCACGATGTGGAAATCGTGGTGGACCGGCTGAAAGTCGGGGAGGATCGCGGCGACCGGCTGGCCGAAAGCATCGGCAAGGCCCTCCGTCTGGGCGACGGATTGATGCAGGTAATTGGGCTGGACAAAGACAACAACGCCAGCGGCACGGTCAATAACTACTCTAAAAATCTGATGTGTCCCGACAGCGGTATTAGTTACGACGAGCCGTCGCCCAACACCTTTTCGTTCAATTCTCCCTACGGGATGTGTCCGCACTGCAAGGGACTGGGGGAGGTGAATGAGGTGGAAATGTCGCGGGTCATCCCTGACAATACCAAGAGTATCAACGAGATAGCCATCGTGCCTTTGGGCCAGGTGCGGCAGAGTTTTATTTTTAACCAATTGCGGGCCATTGCCAAAAAGTACAAATTCTCTTTCGATACGCCCGTAAAAGACATCCCGGAGAAAGCCCTGCACACTATTTTGAATGGCGGCGACGAGACGTTCAAGGTGGCGATGGGCCAGGGCGATAACGAAGAAATGCAGTACGATCTGGCCACGGAGGGCATCCTGAATATGCTCAAACGCTGGTACACTGATACGGGCAGCGAAAAAATTCGCCAGTGGGCGGAGGACTATATGACGGTGGCTACCTGCCCGGAATGCCAGGGTAGCCGCTTGAAAAAGGAGAGTTTGTGGTTCAAGATCGGCGAGCGCAATATCTCCGAATTGGCAGACATGGACTTGACGGCCTTACAAAATGCCTTGCAAAATGTCGAGCCGAGTATGTCTGAGCGGCAGCGGGCCATCGCGCGGGACGTACTGAAGGAAATTCGGTTTCGCCTGAAATTTTTGCTGCAAGTCGGACTGGATTACCTCGCGCTCAACCGCCCGTCGCGTACCCTCAGCGGCGGCGAAAGCCAGCGCATCCGGTTGGCTACCCAGATCGGCTCGCAGCTGACCGGCATCACGTACATCCTGGACGAGCCGAGCATTGGGCTGCACCAGCGCGACAACCAAAAGTTGATTGGGGCACTCAAAAACCTGCGCGACATCGGCAATACGGTATTAGTAGTGGAACACGACCGCGAGATCATGTTGGAGGCCGACTACCTCATTGACCTGGGGCCGGGCGCGGGCAAGCACGGTGGCCAAATCGTGGACATCGGCACGCCCGCCAACTTTTTGAAAAACCCAACCAAGACTTCCGATTACCTTTCCGGGCGCACCGAAATGGAACTGCCGGAAGTACGGCGTCCCGGCAATGGCCATACGTTGGAACTGCTTGGCTGTACTGGCCACAACCTGAAAAACGTGGATTTGCGCCTGCCCCTCGGCACTTTTATCGGCGTTACCGGGGTGAGTGGGTCGGGTAAGAGCTCGCTCATCAATGAGACGCTCTATCCTATTTTGCAAAATTATTTTTTCAACAGCCTGAAACGTCCGCTTAAATATCGGGAGATCAAGGGCCTGGAACACTTGGACAAGGTCATTGAAATCGACCAAAGTCCCATTGGACGGACCCCGCGCAGCAACCCGGCTACCTATACCAACCTATTTGGCGACATCCGCAAGCTCTTTGCCGATACGCCAGAAGCGAAGATCCGGGGCTATGGGCCAGGGCGTTTTTCGTTCAACGTGAAAGGGGGCCGCTGCGAAGTCTGCGAAGGCGCGGGGCTACGCACCATCGAAATGAATTTTTTGCCCGACGTACAGGTGCACTGCGAACGCTGCCAGGGCCGACGCTACAACCGCGAAACCTTGGAAGTGTTCTATAAAGGCAAGAGTATCAGCGGTATACTGGACATGACCATCAACGAGGCGGTGGAATTTTTTCAGCCCATTCCCAATATTTTCCGCAAGATCAGGACGCTGCAAGAGGTGGGGCTGGGTTACATAACTCTGGGCCAGCAGGCCACTACCCTCAGCGGCGGCGAAGCCCAGCGCGTGAAACTGGCCGAGGAACTGTCCAAAAAAGACACGGGGCGCACCATATACATTCTGGACGAGCCTACTACGGGCCTCCACTTTGAGGACATTCGCCAGTTGCTGACCGTGCTCAACCGATTGGTGGAAAAGGGCAACACGGTGGTGGTCATCGAACACAACCTGGACGTGATTAAAATGGCCGACCACCTGGTGGATGTTGGCCCGGAAGGGGGACACCGCGGCGGGACCATTGTGGCGACGGGTACCCCGGAAAAGGTGGCCAAAGTGAAGGCAAGTTGGACGGGGCAGTTTTTGAAGAAAGAGCTAAAGCACCAACACGTTTAGGGGCTGTTTTAAAAAACAGGGAAAGCTTCGTCAAAACAATGCATACATGGGGAAATTCCACGATTCCATCAAGCCCGCCCACCGCGAGTTTATGGAGAAGCAGCACATTTTTTTCGTCGCCACGGCACCATTGAGCAGCGATGGGCGGGTTAATGTTTCCCCGAAGGGATTGGACTGTTTTCGAGTCTTATCCGATCATCGGGTGGCGTACATGGATTTGATCAGCAGCGGTAATGAAACCTCGGCGCATACGCTCGAAAACGGGCGGATCACTATTATGTTCTGCTCCGTGGTGGGTACGCCCTTGATTCTGCGCTTATACGGCAAAGGGTTTACGGTGCTGCCCGGCACGGACGATTGGGATGCGTATGCCCTGCATTTCACCATCTACCCAAGTAGTCGGCAAATCATTGTCGTGGAGGTGGATTTGGTACAGACTTCCTGCGGATTCGGGGTGTCCTTGTATGACTACGTCGGTGAACGGGATATACATTTTGACTGGGCGGAGAAAAAGGGGAAACAGGGCCTCCTCGAATATAAGCAGGCGAAAAACCTGCGCAGCCTGGATGGGTTGCCGACCAGTTTGGGGTTCCAAGAGGGGGGGGGAGGATGCGAGTATTTGATCAATTACCTGATTAACAAATGCTTTGATCAAATAGTCAAATACTCGCATCCTCAGAAATTTAATTTACATTGTACTTAAGAGGTTGTCCCTCAATTTTCCACCATGTCCGGCAGCAACTGCTGGATTACCGCGTCCAATCGCTCAAAGGGGGTGTATCCCCGCGCAATCATGTAGTATTGATTATCGTGTAGCGGCTTGACCATCACTGTCGGGTAGCCGTTAACTCCCCAGTTGGCGACCGTCTGGAACTCCAGCATTGTTTCGTAGCGGTTTTCCTCGGTCTCCAGCTCGCGGAGGAAATTGGTGCCGGATAACCCGAAAGACTCCACTATTGGTATATAGTGTTCCGGTACGCTCAACCCTAGTCCATGGGCGTACAGCGCGTTTTGCAGCGCGTGGGCAAATGGCAGCACTTGTTCCGGTTGGTGTTGGCGGAATACCGTCAGCGCAATGCCAGGCATTTCCGAGGAAAAAATGGCCGTGCCGGGTTCCAGGATATTCTGGATAAATGCCTCGCCGAACTGGACGCCCGTCGCGTCTTCCACCTCAGGGTACGCCTTGGCAATGTAAGCGGCTACTTCCCCGATTGGCCCGGCCCGCAGCCCCATAATCATGCCGCCCGACAGTACCTCAAATTCCAGGCGGCCCGCATATTTTTCGTGGATGCGCTGCATCACCGGGCTGAAGCCATAGCACCAGCCACAGAGCGCGTCATAGATGTAGATAAGTTTGTGTTGCATAGGGCTATAACTACGTTGGCGAGGTGGTTGTTCGTGGCGGCGTTTTTATATCAGGCGAGTTGGTTTGCAATATTCGCCGTATTTTTGTTTAAAACTTGTGGGCAATGGACAACATTATCAAAGTAGGCGTTACCAAGCAATTCCGTTCCCGCAATTTTACTTATCCACCACCACCCGATACTTTTTGCCCTTCATTTTTTCCCCTTGCACAGCGGCCAGCAAACCCGCCACCACGTCTTTTTTGACCGCCACAAAAGACATAAAATCCAGCACCTCGATTTTTCCCAGATCGTCCTTTTGCAATCCACCTTTTTGGGATAAAAAGCCCACGATGTCCATTTTGCTGAGTTTGTCCTTTTTACCGCCACTGATGTAGAGCGTAATCCACGGCGAAGGCTCCGGTAAGGGACTATCGAGGGGCAGTTCGAACAACATGGGCGAGGCCATCAAGTAAACGGGGAGCGGCTCGTCGGGAGCCATCAATAGATAAGCCGTCCCCGTCGCGTGCATCCGGGCGGTGCGCCCATTGCGGTGTAGAAAATCCTGCTGTTTCAAGGGCAGTTCATAGTGGACTACGTTTTTTACTTCCGGAATGTCTAAGCCCCGGGCGGCCAGGTCGGAGGCGACCAGAAAAATAATGCTGCCGTTCCGAAACTGAACCAACGTTTTCTCCCGCTCCGGCTGTTCCATACCGCCGTGGAAACAGGCACTGGGGATGCCCATCTCGGTCAAAAAATCCCGGCATTGTTCGGTGCTGTCGCGTTGGTTGCAAAAAATCAGGGTTGGCTCACTGCCCAAAAAACACAGTAACTGAAAGAGGGCCATACTTTTATCCTCTTCGGCGGACACGACCCTTTTTACAACCAAACCGTCCGTCGCTTGGTCAATGGCGGTATAGAAATTCAGCACTTTCGGATTGGTCATGCCCGTGAAGGCGGGGATGTGCATTTTGTTGGTCGCCGAGACCAGAACGCGTTTTTCCAGCATCCGCAATCGGGTAATAATATCTGCCATGTGTTCCTGAAAACCCAGCGACAGGGATTTATCAAACTCGTCCAACACCAGCATATTGATCTCCGCTGCCTCGAAAGTTTCCCGGTTAAGATGTTCCAAAATCCGGCCGGGTGTGCCAACCAGCAGCGCAGGGGGCTGGCTCAGGTTCTGGGTCTCGGTTTGCATCGAATGTCCGCCATAACAGGTATTTACCTTGAAACCCGTAGACATTTTCTGCCACACCCGCTCTATCTGGATGGCCAGTTCCCTGGTCGGCGACAAGATCAGGCATTGTACGCCGGGCACGTCGGTTTTCAAACGGCTCCATACCGGCAACAGGAAAGCCAGGGTTTTACCGGAACCCGTGGGGCCCAACAGCAACACATTGGGATAGTTCTGGATGGCTGGCAGGGCGGCCTCTTGCATGGCATTGAGGGCCGAAATGCCGAGATTGGCGAGAATGGTGGAGAGGGCTTGGTCTGATTGCATGGGGCAAAGGTAAGGCGTTGTTTCCAACCACTCCCTGGGAGTGGGGTGTCGTAACGAGAAGGAGAAGTTGGCCATAGCGGGACACCTTGCAATAGTTGGATGGGGAAAGCTGATATTTTGCAGACTTTTGCTTCCTGCAAATATCACCACTATGCCCACACCCGACTTCGCCAACCGACCCTTCGACCCTACGCTACGCTCTTTGGATGAGGAGTACGGAATGCGGAATGCGGAATCATTCCGCGTTCCGCATT
>JAYUXG010000337.1:0-1543 GCA_043753125.1 Saprospirales bacterium
CAGCAAAATAGCGAAAGCAAAGTTAGTTTGTACATAAAAGTATGATTTTCAATTTTTTGTGGAAATGATTTATCTAAGTACTATTTTTCTAACCCCCGACCTGCGGATGTTCTCCACCGACACCGCATACACGCCTTTCGGCAAATCGCCCACTTGGAGTAATACGGATAGATCGCCGCCAGCCAATACCCAGCTGCGGAGCTGCTGCCCGGCAGTATTGAACAGCACCACCCGAGTAGTACTCGCCAGAGCCTCGCTAAATGACAACCGCACGGATTCGCTGGCCGGATTGGGAGCCAGATCGAAACGCAAATTGTTTTGTGGCGTGGTAGTCCCCACCATCCCGATATTGATCAGGAATTTGCCGCTGGCAAAACCGCCCTCGCCGTCAATGACCGTGAACCGGAAATCATCAATGGAAATATTGCCATAATGATAGTAGCGGATGCTGCCATTGTTGATATCTGCTTGGGTAAATTGGCTGCCTAGTTTCAGGTCTCCTTGGGTGCTGCTGGTCAACATTCCTCCCCGTGGCACGGTCACCAGTGTAAAAATGAGTTGTTCGGCAGTATTATTGGTGTCTTCTGCCTTGAGCAGGTCCGTACCAATGGCTGCATTTTCATTACTACTCAGTTGTAATACATTGTTGGTCACAATCACGGGCGCATTGGCTGCGGCACTGGAGCAAAGTTCCAGCTGGAAGCCAGCGAGGCTGCCGCCCGAACCGATCACGTTGTCTTTTACGCGCAGCGTCCAGACCCCGTTAGCATCTTGGTTATTGAACGCCGAGAGGGATTCGGTTGGCTTGGCGGCCAAGCCATTATTGGGCGGCGGGCAAGCAAAGACGGACAAGGCACTGTCATCGAAACCAAAATTGAAATTGCCGGAAAAACCGCCGCATTTGTCCTTGAACAGCAGCACATCCGTACCCGCTGGGCTGATAAGGTGCATTTCCAAGTCTTTAAAAAACTGGTGACTGCCCTGTACGCTTTTTATGTTCACATCGCTGAGCGTACCACCGATGCCTACCGTGATTTTTGACTCGACGGTGGGTGCGGAGTTGGCGGAAATATTCTTGGGCAGATCGTTGGCCATCAGTACAGTGCATGATTCCACCAAGGTATTGAAGGAAAAAGCCTCCGTCCAAGGGGCGTCATTGCAGGCATTGATCGGGCGAACGCGCCAGTAGTAGGCAGTGGATTTCGCTAATACCGCAGGCACTGTGTAGCTCGTCGCGGTCAACGTAGAATTGGAGGCCTTGATCGTGCCGACCTCGAAGGAAGGGCTGCTGGCCACTTGAATCTCGTAACTATCGGCATCGGGCGACCCAACCCAAGTCAAGGTCGGCGATTGGGAAACGCCAGTGGCACCATCATTGGGCACTTGCAGTGCCAGCGCGGAGAAATTGTTGGACACAAACGTCTGGGTGATCACGGTGCTGGCCGAGAGGGTGCCCGAGGTGCCGGTAATCGTGATGTCGGACATACCCTCTGGGGTGCCTCCAGCGAAAATAATGGTCAGGGTGCTACTGCTGCCGGGTGCC
>JAYUXG010000338.1:0-9826 GCA_043753125.1 Saprospirales bacterium
CATTGCCCGCGGCCTGCGGACGCCCGACGGTGTGGGCCTCGGCACCGATGGCGAAGTGTTCGTGGCCGATAACCAGGGTGATTGGCTGCCCGCTTCCAAAATCGTCCACGTCAAGCCCGGCGCTTTTTACGGTTCGTATGCCGTAGACAGCCTGGCCGTGCTGGGGCTGCCCATCCAGCAACCGGTGGTCTGGCTGCCGCAGGACGAGATCGGCAACTCCCCCACCCAGCCCGCCGTGCTCAACGATGGCCCGTACAAGAACCAGATTATTTTTGGCGACGTGTGCTATGGCGGCTTGCAACGGGTTTTCATGGAAAAAGTAAACGGCGACTATCAGGGCACCGTGTTCCGCTTCACGCAGGGGCTGGAAGGCGGTACCCACCGCCTCGCTTGGGGGCCGGACGGGGCCTTGTACATCGGCTGTATCGGCAATCCGGGCAACTGGAGCCAGGAAGGCAAGCTGTGGTATGGCCTGCAACGTATGAAATACAATGGCCAATCTGTGTTCGAGATGCTGGCCGTGCGCGCTAAAACGGACGGCGTGGAGATTGAATTCACCGAGCCGCTACGGGAAGGCGACGGCTGGGACCCTACTCATTATGAAGCCCAGCAATGGTGGTACAAGCCCACCAACAACTATGGTGGCCCTAAGATGGACCCCGAAAATCTGACCGTGCGCTCGGCCAGCGTCTCCACCGACCGCAAAAAGGTGTTCCTGGACATCCCCGGTATCAAGCCCGGCCACCTAGTGTATTTGCGGCTGCACCGATTGCCCGTCAGTGCGCTGGGCCACGAACTCTGGACTACCGAAACCTGGTACACCATGAACGCCATCCCAGCTGACGCCTACGGCGCAAAAACAGACCGCCCAGCCTATGTCCCCCCTGCCGACAATACTTTGACCGAGCAGGAAAAAGCCGAAGGTTGGTCTTTGCTATTTGATGGCCAGAGCACCAACGGATGGCACAATTACGGTAAACAGACCATTGGCCCCTCGTGGATCGTCAACGATAATGCCCTGCATTTGGAAGCCAAACCCGACCCGAACGGCGGCTGGCAAGCGGCCAATGGCGGCGACATTCTGACGGCGGCGGAGTATCAGGATTTTGAATTGACCCTGGACTGGAAGATCGGTGCCTGCGGCAACAGTGGCATCATCTACAACGTGGTGGAAGACCCCGCGAAATATCAATACGTGTGGCATACCGGCCCCGAAATGCAGGTATTGGACAATACTTGTCACCCTGATGCCCGCATTCCAAAGCACCGCGCCGGGGACCTGTACGATATGATCGCTTGCAAGTACGAGACCGTGAAGCCCGCCGGGGAATGGAACCATGTCCGTTTGATTTCCAAAAACGGCAAGGTGGAGCATTGGCTAAATGACCGTAAAGTGGTGAGCTACGACTGGACCTCACCGGAATGGCCCAAAATGATCGCTGCCAGCAAGTTCAAGGATATGCCCGCCTTTGGCAAAAGCCGGAAAGGACGTATTGCCTTGCAGGATCATGGGGATTTGGTTTGGTATAAGAATATTAAGATTAAGGCGTTGTGACTTGCTCAACTGAGGCGGTGACCTCTATTCACCGCCTCACTCAAACCTGAAAATCCATACCTTTGTACTAAAGCAAAAAATTATGCAAGCTTATCGCACCCACTCCCTTGTTCAGAATGGCCAAGTGACTGTTCAACTCCCAGAGGGTTTTGAGAATGCAGATGTCGAAATCATTGTGTTGAAATACTCTCCGGCCAATCCTGCCGTTCCGCGTAAAAAAGGGAAGTTCAGCAAATATCGCGGTATCTTGAAGACTGGACTAACCGTCGAAGAAATTGACACACAGCTAAGACAATTACGCGACGAATGGGAACGACCTATCTCTTAGACACAAATACGGTCATTTATTTCCTCGATGGGTCATTGCCGCAAGATGCGCTTGATTTCCTTACTGATAGCCTGAATGAGGATGGTAGTTTTATATCGGTCATTACAAAAATGGAACTGCTGGGCTGGCAAGCAGGTTCTTCTAAAAAATTGCAGGATGTAATAAATTTTGTAGAGGATAGTGAAGTAATGTTCCTGATAGATCAAGTCGTTGATAAAACTATTGAAATCAAGCGCACCTTGAAAATAAAACTTCCTGACGTAGTAATTGCTGCTATGGCAATCATACACGACTTTACGCTTATCTCTCGAAATGACGATGATTTTCGGAAAGTATCAGGCCTAAAGTATATCAACCCATTTTCGGATATTTGATCGTTAATATTTTTCCGATACAGGCACTCTTCGTAGCAAAGTTAAATGCAATAGTTTTACCGAAGGTCAAATTGATTTCAACATTGTAATTCTGATAAGTATGTTTACTGTCAAAATAAAATTGGATCAGGACATTAACCTACAAATCCCGATACACCATGATTCACCAAATCATCCATTATATTGCGAATATCCTGTCACATTGACTGGATATAGCAATAAAATAAATGTCAAAATAATAGTGAATGATAATTTTTTGACAGCTAAAGATGTGACAATATCCGTTCCAGATAACTATTCCCATATTATTCGTACGACCGAATATGAGATCGCCCAACAGCTTAATGAGCAAATCGGAAATATTACTGATTGAATTTCTCGGCTGGTGTACGTTTTTCTGCCTCGTCCACTAAGAAACAGCAGGCATAGCAGAAATGACAGCCCACATAGGGAATTCGACAGCCCGTTCTTCACCTAGTATGGAATTCGCTTCTGCTGCAAACAGCCAATTTTTCGCATTAATTCATTATACCTTTCCCCCCATTCCCAACGTTGGAGAAAAAGTACAAAAACGCATCCCAATGCATAGACTCCTGACCCTGTTCCTCCTGCTGGCGATCAGTCGCCTGGCGGCCCAAGACCCGATTTTTTCCCAATTCTACGCCCTGCCGCTACAGCTCAATCCCGGTTTCGCGGGCAGTGCCTACGCCCCCCGGGTAGGGGCGATCTATCGCAACCAATGGACGGGTTTTGATAATGCCTACCGCACCTACGGCATCTCCTACGAACAAAGCCTCGACCGCCTCAATAGTGGCATCGGCTTCAACGTAACGGGCGACGATGCGGGCGATGGTATTTACAAAACCAACCGCTTCTCGGGTGTGTATGCCTACCGACTGAACTTTACCGAACACTTCAATATTCGTCTCGGTGTGGAAGGGGGTATCCACCAGACCAGCTTGAACTGGGAAAAACTGCTTTTTCCAGACCAGATCGATCCAATCAACGGGCCGGTCTTTACGAGCGGCGAACTCACGCCGGAACTCACGACCAGCACCCGTTTCGACGTGTCGGCGGGTATGCTGCTGTTGGGCGAGCACTGGTATGGTGGCCTGGCCCTCAAACACCTCAATACCCCCAACGACGGTATTTTGCTCATCAACGATAATCTGTCGCGTGGCTTACCCTTGTTGTACAACCTGCACGGCGGCATCGACATACTTGTTAAAGCGGGCAATAAACGCCGGGAGGCCTCGTTTTTGTCCCCGAATTTTCTCTTCGTAGCCCAAGGTCCCTACAAACAATTGAACGTGGGTGCTTACGGGAGCCTGGGATTTTTCTACGGTGGTTTATGGTATCGGCATACTTTTCGCAACAGCGACGCCGCTATTTTACTGGTGGGTTTTCGACAGGGTATTTTTAAAATTGGCTTGAGCTACGATGTGACGGTATCGGGTTTGGCGGGCAATGCTGGTGGCACCTACGAGTTGAGCGTTGGGATGCAATTTGCTGGCAACCCCCGTAAGTACGATATCAACAACTGCCTGCGAATGTTTCAATGATGTTGATTTGACCGGGTTTTCGTTAAATTTGGACGTCCTGGAATCAAAAAATGTTTTATTTTCCTACTTTTGCCATTCATTTTTTAAACCTGTATTTTTAATACAATGAAGAAAATACTCATTCATGGGTTCAGCCTTGTTCTTTTGGTCCTGTTGCTGGCCAGCTGCGGAGGCAAAAAAGAGCGTTCCGCATCCACCGGCTGGAAATACAACGACCAGAAATGGGGCGGTTTTGAGAAGCTGAATTACGACGGCCAAGCGACCGGCCCGAACCTGGTGTTGATCGAAGGGGGTACTTACACGATGGGACTAACCGATCAGGATGTAACCTACGAATGGAACAACATAGCACGCCGGGTCACGGTGTCGTCGTTCTACATGGACGAAACGGAGATTTCCAACATTGACTACCGCGAGTATCTTTTCTGGACGGCCAACACGTTCGCCGAGACCTATCCGGAAGTCTGGAAACGTGCCCTGCCCGACACGCTGGTATGGCGGGAAGAGTTGGCTTTCAACGAGCCTTTGGTGGAAACCTATTTCCGCCACCCCGCTTACGACGATTACCCAGTGGTGGGCGTCAGCTGGAACCAGGCCAACGATTACGCCAAATGGCGTTCCGACCGGGTGAACGAAATGATCCTTATCGAAAAAGGCATCATTGATCCGACCCCCGACCAGAAGAACGAGAATAACTTCAACACCGAGGCTTACCTGGCTGGCCAATACGAACCGGCAGCCCGCAAGAACATCAAGGACATTCGCACGGGCGGTGAGCGGCGGGTCCGTTTTGAGGACGGCATTTTGTTGCCCGCCTATCGCCTGCCGACGGAAGCCGAGTGGGAATACGCGGCCCTCTCGCTATTGGGCAACCAAGCAGCCAGCAAAGACGAACTGGTCACGGATAAACGTATCTACCCTTGGGATGGCAATACCGTGCGTTATCAAAAGCGCAATAAATCACAGGGCCAAATGTTGGCTAACTTCAAGCGTAGTGGCGGTGACTATGGTGGTATGGCTGGTGCCTTGAATGACAAGGCCTTCACGCCTTCGCTGGTGCGCGACAACTGGCCCAATGACTTCGGTCTGTACAACATGGCCGGGAACGTAAACGAATGGACCGCCGACCTGTATCGCCCGATGACCTCTTCCGACTTGGAGGACAGCGAAAACCACGAGTTGAACCCCTATCGCGGCAACATCTTCATGACCAAGAAGTTGGACCCGGAGACTGGCCAACCGATTGTGAAAGACAGCTTGGGTCAGCTACAGTATGAGCTGATGGACACCACGGCTACTGCTCTGCGCGACAACTATAAGCGCCCGGAAGAGTATAATTATCTCGACGGTGACAAAGAATCGCAGGTGGAATACCGCTATGGCGTCAGCACCCTTATCAGCGACAAAGCACGGGTGATCAAGGGTGGCTCGTGGGCCGACCGCGCCTTCTGGTTGTCACCGGGCACGCGTCGCTTTATGGAGGAAGAAAAATCCAGCAAAACCGTTGGTTTCCGTTGCGCCATGACCCGTACGGGCAGCCCGATTGGCAATGGCAGCGAAGGCAATACCTTTAAAACGAAGAAAAAGAAGGTGAAACGCAGTTATAAGTAGGCTGTTTTTTTGCTGAACAATATGCACGAGAGGTGTCCCGAAGTTTCGGGGTACCTCTCGTGGTATATCAACTCTTTTAGCATTCTTTTGTATTCCAAGTCCAGATCACTGCGCTAATTCCAGGCTGTTAACCATCGGCACATATAGATCGCCGTTCAACACATTCCGGGAAATAACAATGCGTTGTACCTCCGAGGTGCCCTCATAAATCTGTGTAATCTTGGCATCGCGCATCAGCCGTTCCACGTGGTATTCTTTCACAAAACCATAGCCGCCGTGAATTTGCACCGCCTCCACGGTATGCCGCATGGCCACATCAGAGGCGAACAACTTAGCCATCGCCGCCGATTGATCGTAGTTCATGCCCTGATCTTTCATGATCGCCGCACGATACACAAGCAAGCGGGCAGCCTCTATCTCGGTAGCCATGTCGGCTATCTTGAAGGCAATGGCTTGGTGCTGGCTGATCGGTTTGCCGAAAGCCTCGCGCTCTTTGGAATAGGCCACCGATAGTTCGTAGGCCCCCGCCGCAATGCCCAGAGCCTGCGCTGCGATGCCGATGCGGCCCCCGGAAAGGGTTTTCATAGCGAACTTGAAACCGAATCCATCTTCGCCAATGCGGTTTTCCTTAGGCACTTTTACATCGGAGTACATAAGGCTGGTTGTGTCCGAGGAGCGGATGCCGAGTTTATCCTCCTTCGCACCAATGGTGACGCCTGCCCAATCGCTTTCCACAATTAATACATTGATGCCCCGGTGCTTTTTCTCCACATCGGTCTGGGCAATGACCAAATGCACGTGGGAGGTCGCGCCGTTGGTAATCCAGTTTTTCGTGCCGTTCAGGAGGTAATAGTCGCCCATGTCCACAGCAGTAGTGCGCTGACTGGTAGCATCGCTGCCCGCCTCGGGTTCGGAGAGGCAAAACGAGCCGATCCATTCGCCAGTGGCCAGCTTAGGCAGGTATTTTTGCTTTTGCTCCTCAGTGCCATATTGCTGGATGCCCCAGCAGACCAGCGAATTGTTGACCGACATGATAACCGAGCAGGAGTTGTCCACCTTGGAAATTTCCTCCATCGCCAGCACATAGGAAAGCGTATCCATGCCGCCGCCGCCGTATTCGGGGGAGATTATCATGCCGAGGAACCCCAGTTCGCCCATCATCTTGACTTGTTCATAGGGATAAATGCCCTTGCTATCGCGCTCGATCACGCCAGGCTTTAGTTCGTTTTGGGCAAAATTGCGAGCCGCTTCTTGGACGGCCAGCTGCTCTTCGGTCAGGTGAAACATGGATAGTAGGTCTTATTGAATACTTGGTGTGGTGGATTTGCAGGGCGAAATTACGGGATTTACACATTCAACCAATACACCAACTTCAATACCAGTGCTTTGTTCTTGGGAGCAAAAAAACGTACTCGTGTATTGGCGATTGGCTCGGCAAAAGAGTTGTCGGTGTAGACCAAAAATACATCTGACACCGGCGCGAAACGCCACTGCAAACGGGTATTGATGTTGAAATTGTTGGCTTGGGTATTGTACTGAAAAAAGGCACTGGCGAATACCGAACGGCTGAAGGCCAGTTCCGCCCGCGAGCCGACCAGCCAGAAATCCGCTGAAGCATAAGGCTGTGGTAGCCGGATGCGGTCATAATTGCCATTTACAGCAAACGTACCCCAAGGTTGCCACCGATAAGATAGTTCGCCACCGATGCTCAACGCTTTGCCATTGAAATATTGGCTGGCCGCTACCTCCAAGGAGCCTTGCAAATTATGACTGCTGCTGCTGGAATACCCACTTTGCCAGCCCGAATATGGGTATCCGCCGATGGGTAGGGGCAAAGTACCGTCCGCGTACAAATTGGTCGGATCGAACGGCTCGAATAAGTAGGTGTAATTGTTGTAAACGCCCACACTGAAACCGGACTGGTCACGGAACCCCACATTCACGAAAGCATTCAGGTTGCGGTCAGTTTCCCGGAAAAGCAAGCTCCGCGACAGGCTGCCATCCATGCCCAAAGCTAAAGTATTGATTATGGAATGCTGGGGATAGAACGTCCAGCCAATGCCCGGATAGAATTCTTGGTAGCCCTTGCGCGGTATGAAACCGACCTCGGCGGTATAATTGCTATCCACCAGCAAATAGCCCAGATTGGCATTGAAGTGGCGATCGCGGTAGCCCAGGAAACTGGCCGCCGTCTGGCCGCGCTGTTTGGAATCGGGGGAAAAAGAGCGGTGGTAGTACCATTCTCCTTCCCAGCGGCTATCCTTGGAAAAAAGGTTGTATTCCAGGCCAGCCACGCGATTCCAGGGCCGGATGCCTGATTTTTGTTCCTCAGAAAGCGACCCGACAAACTGTTGCTTATTCACCAAAATAGCACTCAGGGCACTGCGGTCAAACATTTTTTTTGATACGGTGGCCACCGTGAAATTGGCCGCTGGCAGCACTTGGTCAGCATTCCAATCTACGCGCCGGGTTTGCATATTTAGTAGCCCGATGCGCCATTGGTCGTTCAGTTTGCCGCTCAATCGCGCTCCGGCCAGGATGGGCACGGTTTCTCCCCGGCCTTTCACCGGATTGTAGCCAATGCCGATGCGGCGCGAAAAAAACGGGCGGGTGCTGGGAAAGCCGAAAGTGGCGAACAAATCGCGGTTTTCCAGAAAAAACTGCCTTCTTTCGGGAAAAAACAGCTCAAAGCGGCTCAAATTGGTTACTTGCTCGTCCACCTCCACCTGCGAAAAATCGGGGTTAATGGTCAGGTCAAGGTTCAGCGAAGGCGTGACCGCGATCTTCATATCGCCACCCGCGTTGCCCTTCCAAGTGGTGGGGTGGTTGGTTACTTCCAGTGATGGAGCGTTGCGCAGATAATCCAGGCCGTAGCTGCCGATCACGTAGGGAATGAATGCCACGTTGGCGCCGGGCTTGGGTGGTGGGTCGTCCCAGATCAACGTGCCGGTAAAAGCCAGGTTGTTGGGCGCAAATTGCTGAGCCACCGGATACCAGGTGCTTACCTCCCAGTCTTTTAAATAAGTACGCACAAAATTGATATGCCAGGAATTTTCTGTTGCTGCTACGGTGTAACGTAGGGTTTTGAACGGGATGGCCACTTCGATCACCCACTGGTCGGCACTGTTGTATACCGCCGAATTCCATTTGTTGTCCCAGTCGTAGCTTTGGTTCGTCCCGTTGTCGATCAAGGCTTCGCGTTGCACATTCAGCGGATTCACGCCGAACAAAAAGCCATTCAGCCCATCTTTGGAAGGATCAAAAAGAAAGTTCAGTACGTCGCTGGTGCCCGGCGGGAAATCGCGTTTGAGGCTCTGCACGGTATAGTCGGCCCGCGGCTCGTAGCATACGGCGGCGATGTACAGATATTTGTCGTCAAACGTCAGCCGCACAGTGGTTTGCCATTTCGACCAGCCTGTATCTATCGGAAATTGTTTGCGAAAAGTCTGCGCCACCGCTGCGGTTTGCCAAACTGCTTCGTCGAGTACACCATCCAGTTGAATAGGGAGGGGGGTCTTGCGGATATGAAGCACGTAATTGCTGTCCACCACAGCCACCCGGCCATCAGTTTGGGCAAACAGGCCAAAGGCGGAGCAGAGCACAGTGCAGAGCAATAAGATAAATTTCATGGCGAATATTTGTGGCAAAAGTACTCGGTTGAAGTGCCGCGTATGGGGCAGGGATGAAAAATTTCGTGCTGCCTTGTTCCCTGGAAATAGTGTTTCTGATCTGTTGGCTTGGTGTCGGTATAGAAATATACGGCACGGTCTGGCTGAAAAAGCTTAGGGACCATTCGATTCTTGCGCAGAAAAACGGGGACACGAATAGACGAAGATCTCCACTACCTTTGACGAATAGCAACCCGAGCGTAGGTTTGCCGAAACCCTTTTTCTAAATCCCTTCACCGCCAAGGCCCTTGCAGGCGAAGAAGGGTATTAAATCAATTTCATGATCCTCGTCACTGGCGGCCACGGCCAACTCGGCCAATGTTTTCAACAAATAGCGGCGCAAAACCCGAAGCATTCGTTTATTTTCAACGACTTCCAAGAACTGGACATCACCGACCGTAAGGCCGTAATCCGTTTCTTTGAGGCCCGTCGAACGGAAAAAATCCGCTGGTGCATCAACTGCGCCGCCTACACTGCGGTGGACAAGGCCGAAACGGAACCCGAGCGTGTCCGCCAGATCAACGTGGTCGGCGCGAAGAACCTGGCCACCGCTTGTGCCGCCCAAGGCATCCCGTTTGTGCAGCTCAGCACGGACTATGTATATCACAATCAACAGAATACGCCGTTTCGCGAAGGCGACCCCGTCCGCCCCAAGAGCGTGTACGCCCGCACCAAACTGGATGGCGACCTAGCCGCACTACGCGCCAATCCGCTGACGATGGTCATTC
>JAYUXG010000339.1:0-1536 GCA_043753125.1 Saprospirales bacterium
CTACGTGCCGACCAAACGCTGGATGCCAGCGGAAGGTTGGTGCTGCCCACCTGGTGCGATTCGCATACGCACCTCGTGTTCGCCACCAGCCGCGAGGCGGAGTTTGTGGACCGCATTCGGGGGTTGAGCTATGAGGAGATTGCCCGGCGGGGCGGTGGCATCTTGAACTCTGCCCACAAACTACAGGCTGCCAGCGAAGAGGAGCTTTTCGCGAGCGCATGGGGTCGCCTGCAAGAAGTAATCGGTTACGGCACCGGGGCCATCGAGATCAAAAGTGGCTACGGCCTCACCGTGGAAAGCGAGCTGAAGATGCTGCGCGTCATCCGGCGATTGCGGTCGGCCAGTCCCATCCCTATCAAGGCGACTTTTTTGGGCGCGCACGCCGTGCCGACTGCGTACAAAGACCGGCGCAACGATTATATTGACTTGATTATCAACCAAATGTTGCCATTGGTGGCGGCCGAGCAACTGGCCGACTACTGCGACGTGTTCTGCGACCGAGGCTTCTTCACCGTGCTGGAAACCGCCCGCATCCTCCAGGCTGCCTGGACGTATGGCCTCAAGCCAAAGATCCACGCCAACGAGCTGGACTACTCCGGCGGTGTACAGGTTGGGGTGGCTAACCGTGCCGTATCAGTGGACCATCTGGAGTACACGGGCGAGGCCGAGATTGCTGCGTTGCTGGCCAGCGAGACCCTGCCCACCCTATTACCCTCGTGTGCTTTTTTTCTCGGCATCCCCTACGCACCGGCCCGCCGCATGATCGACGCGGGCCTGCCCGTGGTGCTGGCCTCCGACTACAATCCCGGTTCCACGCCTTCCGGACGGATGCCCTTCGTGCTGTCGCTGGCCTGTCTGAAAATGAAAATGTTGCCGGAGGAAGCCGTAAATGCCGCTACACTGAACGGCGCACGGGCTATGGAGATCGAAGCCAATTACGGCAGCATAGCGGTCGGAAAAGTGGCCAATGTGTTCGTTACCAAGCCAATGCCCAGCTTAGCCTACCTGCCCTATGCCTTTGGCAGCGATGTGGTAGAGCGGGTTATCCTGCGCGGCAAAGTATGGTCACCGCCCATTGGCAATAAAAAAAGTTAAGCCCGCGTTTTGGGGCGTCTGCGGGCAAAACCTCCGTTTTTCAAACATTTATTTTGATATGATATGTCAAAACGGCCCGTTTGCCTACTTTTGCGCCCGTCGTTTTCAACGACCGTTTTCCGCTAATCCAAGTGCGCCAAAAGTTAAAGTCGGACTTTCGCAACGACAACCCGGCGTAACACTGCATCTGTCCGTTAATCCCGCATTTGAACATCTCATCCATCAGCCGTTGCCAAATCTCACGTTTACATCCTTTTTCGTTGCAGCAGCCTCTAGCCGCCAGCCAACTTATTATCCATCAACCATTGCTAAATCTTACGCTCGCATGTACAAACTTCTAATCCCGTTGGTTGCTGTCCTTTTGGGTACGGCGACTTTGCTGCACGCCCAGGTTCCCGTTCCCGCCTCGACTGCTATCTCGGTCAATACCCGCCCGCTTAC
>JAYUXG010000340.1:0-1534 GCA_043753125.1 Saprospirales bacterium
GCAACATCATCTTCCTCGACGGCTCGGTAGATGGAATGCAGAAAACTTTGAAAGAATTGATGGCCCTGAACCAGATGGATTACAGCAACCAGCACGGCAGAATCCAAAAGTAGATCGGCTGTTTATGGGATGAAAAAAGTGCGTGGGCCATTCCGAGTTTTCGGGGTGGCCCATGTGTTTTCTGCCAAGCCTGGGAATGCCTGAAAATTGACCGAAATTGCCAACAGCGTTTCAACGTCCCTTGGTATCTTATGGTGGTCAACCCTAAATTTTGTGTAACCTACTGGCTTTAATTGCCTATTGCACTTTGTCTATTTACACCTGCTCCGCCATGACCAGAACACTACTCTTCCTGCTTTTTACCGCCCGCCTTTCCGCTCAATTCATCACCCCCGCTTGTTTGGTCGGCCCCGAGCCAATGGAGGACTGTACAAGCGTTTGTATCACCTGCAATTTTAATGGGTATATCGGCTCTACCGCCGGATGGACGGCCAGCTCGGTCCCCATATTTTGCAGCGAAATCCAAAACGATCAATGGATAGGGTTTGTCGCCGGTGGCGACATGGCCGTTTTTACCGCCACGCCCCCCAACTGTATAAACGGCAATGGCATTCAACTGGCGTTGTACCCTGCTCCAACTATTCCGTGACGTGGTAATTTGAATGGCCAATTTTTCGCCAACACGCCCAACCTGACCAATCTGATGGCGGGCAATTATGTCGCTGTAATAACCAACTCGGACAGCTGCCAGACCAGCATTGCAGTGACGTTGGACAATGTGGTAGCTACTGCCGAACCAGCCGCCGTGCTCTTATGGGAGATACTGCCCAATCCGGCGACCAGTTTTCTCGACGTTCGTTTTCGGGGTGATGCCCGACCTGATGCCCGTTTGGGCCTGTTCGATATGCTCGGTCGCCAAGTGGTGGCAGACACTATGGCCAATGGCGGCACAGTGCGCTTAGCAGTAGGAAACCTACCGAATGGTCTGTACCAAATGTTGATCCGTGACCGGGCGCAAACGATAGCGCGACCCGTGGTCATTCAGCGGTAAGGCGGGGCATTTTCAGCAGGCGTTTACGGTAGGAGGCCCAAAGGAGGGACAGTGCTACACTATACTAAATGCAATGGAATCAATTTTTGACCACTAATTGTTGGTAAACTAAGCGGCCTGCCACGTGGACGCCCAACCAATAAACCCCAGCAGGCAATTTTTGTAAGGCAATCTGGTTGGTTGGACCAGTAAGCTGTGTTCGTATAACCAACTGGCCTAGCATATTGTACAACCCAACCGTATAAACCTCCTCGTCCGTTGCTGGGCCGCGCACGGTGATATCTCCAGCAGTGGGATTTGGAAAAACCCAATACGCTGCTGCCGTATTTTCCACTTCTGCGCTACCCACCAAAGCCGACAACACCCGCACCTCCCGGCAAATCGTGTCCGCGCCATACGCATTGCCAGACCGCAGACAGACCTGGTACACCCCCGGCTGCGCATACACATACACCGGGTGCCGCTCCGCCGACGTGTCGCTGC
>JAYUXG010000341.1:0-1532 GCA_043753125.1 Saprospirales bacterium
AAAATTTTTAAAAAAACACTGCACGACATGACACATGAATATAAAGTGGTCGGCATCACCTGCGAAGGCTGCGTTTCCAAAATAAAAACCCTACTCGAAAAAGTACCCGGCGTGACCACTGCGGCGGTTGGCTTGGACGGCAAGGTGCAAGTGACCATGAGCCATCACATTGCTACTCCCGAATTGCAGGCTGTTTTGAAAGATCATTCAAAATACCAATTGACCGAAATCACCGCCTCCACCATGTCTACTCCCGCACCGGTACCAGAGGAAGACACCCAGCGGACCTTTTGGCAGATTTACAAGCCCATTCTGCTGGTGTTCGGCTACATTCTTGGCACTACGCTGTTGGTAGAAGCCGCCACCGGAGCCTTTGACTGGATTCGCTGGATGCGGCATTTCATGGCGGGATTTTTCCTCGTCTTTTCTTTCTTCAAAATGCTCGATGTGTCGGCTTTTGCCACTTCTTATGGCAGTTACGACGTAATGACCCGGCGTTGGCCAGTTTGGGGCTATGTTTACCCGTTCGTCGAGCTGGGGTTAGGCATACTGTTTCTCATTAATTTTAACCCGTTGATTACGAATGGTTTGACGTTAGTAGTCATGGGCATTAGTACGGTGGGCGTAGTGCAAAGCCTGTTGGCCAAGCGCCGTTTCCAGTGTGCCTGCCTCGGTGCAGTGTTTCATTTACCGATGAGTACGCTCACTCTATTAGAGGACTTACTGATGGTGACCATGTCAGCGGGGATGCTAGTGATGTTGTTATTGTAAGGCCTTGACTTCTGGAAAGTTTCATCTGGATGACCAAAAACGAGACCAAGTCTTACTCTCTGAACAAAATCCGTTAATAGTTTTGGGAGGCCCGTACCGATGCAACAGGCCAGTATTTGATTGACAATTTGCCCAGTGGCGGGCCCTACCTGCTTTTCGGCGCAGCCAAGCCTGGTTTTGCTTATTTTCAAAACGCCACCACGGGAATACTTGGCACGGTGGTGTACAACGCCCAGCTCGCGCCCGACACCGAGCCGGGTCGGTGGGACATCATCATGCAGTCACCAGAAGCCTTGGGCGGCACCGACCTCGGCGTACTGATGCCTGACGGCAGTATTTATTACTGCTACAATACCAAAGATCCGTTTGCCCAACGGCGACCACTGCGACCACGAAATCGTGCTACGGCCCAATGGCCAAGTGGTCGCCGTTGGGTACAAATCGTTCATGCCGGGCCAGCCGGGGGTGAATGTGGAGGTATACGACCTGGACGCTACCTAGCAACCTGGCCCCTACCCGCTCGCGGGCCAAGGTGGTGCAACTCCCCGACGAAAAGATATTGGTCATGGGTGGCCAAAAAGAAGACTCGACCGACCCCACGCCAATCAACAATTGGGGATATATGGATCTCACCGACCAGTACGACCCCGCCGCCGACACTTGGCGCCCGTTGGACAATATGAACTGGAAGCGAGAATACCACGCCATAACTTTACACCGTAGTTGAGTCTTTTCCCTGAATGGCCTCCATTAGTGTTCAA
>JAYUXG010000342.1:0-4045 GCA_043753125.1 Saprospirales bacterium
AAAAAACCTGGAGCATTTTGTGGACCAGGTGTACAAATCCACGCAGGTGGAACCCACTGCCTACCGCTGTGTGGTGCAGGAGTGTTTATATGCGGACAGTTCCATCGAAGCGTATGCCCAGCAAAATGGATTTCAGTTAATTTGTATGAGCACGCACGGGGCCGGGGCCATGCGGCAGATCATCGGTACGCACACCGGGCGCGTATTGCAGCATTCTTCCGTGCCGGTGTTGGTCGTTCCGCACACTTACCGTGTCCAGCCAATCCAGAAAATACTGTATGCCTCCGATCTGGAAGATTTTGATCAGGAAATGGCCGTAGTGTCCGCTTTTGCGGAAGCTCTGCAAGTAAAAACCGATCTGGCGCATCTCTATTATCCCGGTGAAATATCGCTGAATGTGGCCAACCTGACGCAGATGTGGCGAATGAAACATCCACAGCTGGACCAGATTCATCTGGAACAGCATGACCTGGACCAGGGTTTCCCCGCCCAATTGGATGCGTTGGCCAGAAAAATGCAGCCCTCCCTCGTGGTGTTTTTTGCCCACGCCAAAAAGACCTGGTTTGACAAATGGTTTGGCTCAAGTACTTCGGAATCGGTCTCTTACGTGACCAAGGTGCCGATGCTGGTGTATCGGAAAATTTGATTCTGCAAATGAAAAATCTATCCAGAATACTGGTTATCACGTCGCTGAGCATAGCGGCGGCTTGGGCACTCCTGACTTGGTGAGTAGAAAGTGCCGGGCCAAAAAGGAGCTGGGAACTGGGCGATCCCACTTCTCTCAAGAAAATATTGGTTGTGTACGACCCTGATCTCTTCTACAATCTGGATGAACAATGCAGCCGCTCATTCGGCTAGGCCCTTGCTGACCAAGGGATGTGCGGGTAGCCACTGTGAAAGCGGCCAGAGCGATAAAAGATCAATCATTTGACTTGTACGTGTTTTGCGCCAACACGTATAATTGGCGGCCTGATTGGGCAGTCAGCAATTTCATCAACCAACAAGTGGTTTTGAAAGACAAACCGGTGGCTATCACCGTAGGCTCCAGGTCAACAGCGGCTGCGCAAAAAGCACTGGAAAAATTGATTCTCGACCGCGGTGGTAAGCTGCTGGATTCTCGTTCCTTATGGCTCTTGAAGCCCAACGATGAATCGCGCCCGGAAGAATCCAACATTCAAGTGTCTGTATCCATAGCTTATGACTGGGGTGAACAAATTGGCAAACAATTATAATCGCCCTATGGTAATTACCTTGCTTATTATCGCCTTGCTCGCCATTATTCTACTCGTTGGCAGGATAAAATCAAGTGTCCAATTCAAAGCGGAAGTAAAAGACTTGTTTGCGCAATCAAAGGCCATTTCCGATCAGACATTTAAGCAAGAACAATTACTTATTACTTAACTTGCCAGAACCAGTGCAACGCTATTTTAACCGTGTTTTGAAAGAAAGTCAACCCTATATCAGTTACGCTAGCATTACGCACGATGGGCAATTTAAAACCAGGGTAGATAAAGCGTGGGTAAATAGACAGGGGGAACAATATGCGACCACCGAAAAGCCAGGTTTTATCTGGAAGGGTACGACCGCGCTGTTTACTGCCCGCGATATGTATATGGGGGATAAAGGGAGATTGGTGGTTTCCCTTTTTTCGCTCATCAAGGTAGTAGATGGCCAAGGCGAAGCGTATGATCAGGGCGAATTACTCCGCTGGCTGGGCGAAAGTGTACTTTATCCAACCAATTTATTGCCAAGCCAAAGACTGCAATGGTCACCCATCGATACGCAGTCGGCCAAATTGACTCTTCAATACCGGAATTTGTCCCTGTTTTACTTGGTAATCTTTAATAATGCCGGGGAGATTACGCAGCTGGAAACGAAGACGGTAAAATTGACCTCCTCATCAACAATGCGGGCGTGTATCAACCGCTGGAGACCACGGAGGCCACCTCGCTGGAGCGTTGGAATCAAATCCTGGCCATCAACCTGACCAGTGCTTTTTTGGGGGCCAAAGCGGTATTGCCGCACCTGAAAATATCGGGTAGCGGGAGCATCGTCAACATTTCCTCCATCGCCGGCCTGGTCGGTGGCAATAGCGCGGCCTATTCTTCTTCCAAGGTGGCCATGCGGCTGCTGACTAAAGACCAGGCCATCGAGTTTGCGCCGTTCCACATCCGGGTCAATTCCATCCATCCCGGCGGGGTACTGACCCCCATGACCGAACACCTCTTTCCGGCGGATGCGACCGAGCGGGAGGCCATGATGCAGGCCATGTGCCCTATGGGCCGGATCGGGGAGGCCATCGAAATTGCCTATGGTGCCTTGTTCCTGGCTTCCAACGAGTCGGCGTATATGACGGGCAGCGAATTGGTGATCGACGGCGGGTTGACGGCCCGTTAGTTACTTCTTCATGGCCGCACGGAGTTCCGTCAGCAGCTGCAATTGTCTGCCCTGTACCTCCAGCATTTTGCCCTATTTGCTTCTTCCATCAGCAGGTTCATCTTGCGGTGCAGTTGACGGGCAGCAGCCTCTAATGACGATGATTAGCCGTGACCATGACGCAGGTCATTTCATAAGACGGGCATTTTGCAACAAATTTGTCTGAAATTTTAGGTCACCATTGTAAACAAATCAACCGTCTGACAACATGAAGGCCATCATCGCTTGCACCGATTTCTCTCCCAGTGCCACCAATGCGGTACAGTACGCCGCCGCGCTCGCCGCCGCCACCAAAGCTAAGCTGGTGCTGTTCTGCTATTTCGAGTACCCGGTGGCGGCGACCGACCTGCCCCTGCCCCAAATCTATCCAACGGCTTTTGGGGACGAGATGGCGGCAGATCTGGCGCACCAGCTCCAAGCTACCAAAGTGGAGCTGGCTCGTACTTATCCTATCGAGATCGAGTGCGTCGTGCGGTCCCTTAGCCTGCACGGCGATCTGGAAGAACTCTTTCATACCGAGCAGGCCGATCTGGTCGTGATGGGCATACAAGGGCAAAATATGGTACTCAACGCCTTGGCGGGCAACGTGACCACGGCGGCCATTCGACACGGTAAGCTGCCTTTGCTCGTGGTGCCACAAGGCGTGGCCTTCCACCCGGTGCAGAAGATTCTTTTCTCCTGCGACGACCAGGCCATCCCCAACCCCGACACGCTGCGGATCCTTCGGGACTTGGCTATCGCTTTCGATGCCTACATCGAGGTGATCAATTTCTTTAAATTGGGGGAAACGTCGGTATTGGCCTATCAGGGCCTGCGGCCGACCGCAGAAGTCAACCTCGAGACTTTATTAGCAGGTACCCGCCATGGCTACTCTTTCCAGGAGGAAACCGCCGCCGATAAAGACCTTCTCTACGTAGCCGCCCACAGTGCTGCCGACCTCGTGGCGATGATTTCGCACCACCATTCTTTTTGGTCCACGCTGCTGAATAAAAGCGACACCCAACGTGTCGCTACCACTATTGCGCTGCCTTTGCTGGTATTGGGAGAGAAGTTGCTGCAACTGGCGGAAGTGGAAGAGAGCCGTTGAGGTCCATGTCCACTTGCCGCAAGACAGCGGGCATACTGGCCCTTCTGCTTCTGGTTGGACGCTATTTTTATTTGTAAACTGGTTAACTAGGGTCGGCAGTATTGGTTGGGTTACGGGGAATGGGATTAAAATTAGTATCAAAGCAATTGGCCGCAGTGCCATAAAAGGCATTGATAAGTTTTTCTTTTACTTCTTGATGAGCCGAAAAAACGGAAAACCTTGCGGATGGTGCCTAGTTGGAGGATATTTAGGATTGCCTGGATATTTATCAATACATACCAAATTAAGCATTGCTTTGTTATCTCTTCCATTGCAGCGACCACAGGAAAGCAGGAAATTTTCCCATGCCGTCTTTTGGGTGGCATTTCCGTACACAGAAACAATATGCTCCACTTCAAGATCATGACTAAATACTTCACAGTAACGGCTTTGTTGCACGGATAAATATAATTTGGCCAAATTGCATTTTTCCAAACAATATCAAACAAATTGCATTTTTATGAAATTTTCAATACAAATGAT
>JAYUXG010000343.1:0-1530 GCA_043753125.1 Saprospirales bacterium
GGCCACGGCTGCCTTTTGTATCAACTCGAAACTGGCGCGACCACTCAGCAGCAGAATTTTATCCTCGAAAGGTATGCCCTGTACGGTTATGTAATGCCCGATCAATTTGTCCAAAGCATTGTGGCGACCCACGTCCTCCCGCAAAGCCAGCAACGCACCGTCCAAACTGAAAAGCGCCGCAGCATGGAGACCTCCGGTAAGGTCGAAGGAGGACTGGGCCGCGCGCAGCCGATCGGGCAACGCATAGATCACTTCCCTGTTCAACATATTGTAATGCAGGCGATTGAACTGGCACACAGCACTCGTTTTAACGGCCTCAATAGAAGTTTTCCCACAAACGCCGCAACTGGAAGTCGTGTAAAAATGTCGATCAAGCCGGGCCATGTCGAACTCCGCCGTCGGCTCCAGTCGGGCGAGTATTCTGTTTTCGGCGACGGTATGAAGGTCGGAAATTTCCATGGCATTCCGGACAATTCCTTCGGTCAGCAAGAATCCCCGCACCAGATCTTCGTCGGCGCCGGGCGTGCGCATCGTGATGGAGAGCGTACGGATGACCCGCGCCTGGGCATGCCCATATTCCACCCGTATTTCCAGAGGTTCCTCGGTAGCCAAAAAGTCCTCTTTTTCAACGGAGTCCATTCCGCTGAATGCCTGGATGGTGATCGCTGTGACACCGGGTATTTTCACCATTTTATCAGATAGTTCAAATTACTACAAGTACATCTTTTCCCGAATCCGCCCCATGGCCAGCCAATACAGCAGGATGTTGAGCAACAATAACCCGCATAACACCCAGTAAAAGTAGGTATTACACGAAAAATAAAACCAGTTGAATGCCCGGGTCAGGCGCGCCTCGTCGGGCTGGCCGGTGTACTGGTCGCCCAGTAAAGCCGACACGTTGGGTTTGATAAAGCCGGTGCTGATGGCGATACTCTCTGGATACGTTTACGAAACTAAAAAAATCTTGGCAAACGCGGTCGCACTGCCAGGGCCAGCGTACGTTTGCAAGGTCAGTTCCAGCTTGGTTGTTATCAAGAATCCACTATCTTTAAAGCCCATTATTTGCAAAAATCGACCGACTTGAAAGTTCATCACACCACTACACCACCATGTCCACCGCACCCTACACGCCCACCCCGCCACCCCGAAAAAGCCGACTGCGCCGTATCCTCACGGGGCTGCTCCTTATCATCGGTATTCCGCTACTGCTACTGGTAGGAGTCGCCCTGTTTTTCGATGGCCAGATCACCCAACAGGTGGTACGCGAAATCAATAAAAATCTGAAAAATGACCTATTGGTCGGCGAGGCCAGCCTGTCGCTCTTGTCGGGCTTCCCCAATGCGTCGGTCGATCTGGAGAACGTGCGCTTGAAAGATGCGATGGGCGGCTACTTATTGGCCGCCGGGGAAATTTCTTTTCGCTTCGATTTTTTCAGCCTGTTCGGCGACCAGATCAAGGTGCGCAGTGTGCGGGTGCGCAATGGCGCGGTGCGGCTGGTGGTCAACCTGAAAGGCCAATCGAACACCGACA
>JAYUXG010000344.1:0-1524 GCA_043753125.1 Saprospirales bacterium
CCGGTTGACGGTCTCGCGGATAGCCTGCCATTCTTCCTCGTCCACTTCGCCGCTGGTGGCGGTCACCACGTTGGGGATACGCAATATGGCCTGTAGCAAATCGGTCTGGCCCATGCCTAGCTCGTTGGTCAGGCGCGACAGTTCCCGGTGATAGCCCCGGAACAAGCCCTCGTTCAGGTTGACGTACGCCGCCCCGTCCGCATTTTGCACCTCCACGATCATGTCGATCTTGCCGCGTTCGGCGTGGTCGGTTACAATTTTGCGCATCTCGATCTCTTTTTCCTTGTAGTCGCCGGGCAGCCGCATTTTCAGGTCGGTCATCTTGGAGTTCAACGCCCGTATTTCCACCGCAATGGATTTGTCGCCAAAACTGCCGTTCGCACGGCCATAGCCGGTCATGGATAAAAGCATGGTTTTAATATTTGTATGGTTTACGGTGGACGGTAGACGATAGATGGCGAAGAGGACACCACAATCCGTCCACCGTGGGCCGTAAGCCATCTACCGTATTTCCAGGCAAATGTAGGAAATATAGTGTGGCAGGAGGCCGTGCCGAATAAATTTGGCCAGTGTGTTTGTAAACTGCTGAATTAGAGCGAGTTTGCGCCTCGAAAACGAGAAACGACCTTAACAATGCTTTTTGACCCTTCCTGTTAATTTACAAGTCGTTGCGGCAGGTAAAATTTCGAAAAAATGCTTGCGCAGGTCAAAAATAGTGCGATCTTTGCGTCTCGTTTTTGAAAATACCCTCTTTTTGTTCATAACATACTCAAAATCAACGCATTAAAACATGAGAAAGGCTGACCTGGTGAACGCTATTTCCGAGAAAACCGGCGTTGCAAAAGTGGATGTCCTAGTCTCCCTGGAGGAGCTCTTCAAGGAGATTAAGACCACAATGCAAGGCGGCGAAAACGTCTATATCCGCGGATTCGGCAGCTTTGTCATTAAAAAACGCGCTAAAAAGGTGGGCCGCAATATCAAAAAGGGCAAGTCCATCGAAATCCCGGAACACTTCATCCCGTCGTTCAAGCCAGCCAAAGTCTTTATGGAGCAGGTGAAGAAAAACGTGACTTCCCTGCCGGACGAAGAAAACGAGGACTAAACGAAACATGAACAAGGCACAGCTGTCAGCCATTTTTGCCGCGTTGGTACTTTTTTGTGGCCTCTATTTTGGTTTTGATACCAAAAATGCAAACCAAAAAGCAGCGGTACGCTCCCAAGCCTTACAGGTGGAAAGCACTGGTTCGGAGGTGCTGTTGGCCGATGCAAAAACGCATTTGACCCCGGTGCAGGCGGCAGAGATAACGGACTTGGAGCAACGGGCGACCGGCGCAACGGATTCTGTGGCAAAGGCGGCGGCTTTGAAAAACCTGTCCGCTTATTGGTACCGGGTGCCGCAATTGGCCGTAGCGGGGGTGTTTGCAGAACAAGTAGCCGACCTAGAGCGTTCTGATTCGGCGTGGTCAGTGGCGGGCGGTACTTTCTTCAACGGCTTGGTCGGTTCGCAAGACCCTACCGTCCGGG
>JAYUXG010000345.1:0-4030 GCA_043753125.1 Saprospirales bacterium
GGTGGGGTAGTGATCAATGACGGCTTTGCAGAATACGCCGAGCAATTATCGACGGCCAGCAACGCCGTCCAGTTCACCGGTGAGGGCGGCGAGATCGCCAAGAAAGTGAAGGACCTCATCGATATGTACGTGAAGCCCGCCGTGGAAGGCGATGGCGGCAACATAGAGTTCAAGGCTTTTGAGAACGGCAAGGTGTACGTGACCATGCAGGGTTCTTGCAGCGGTTGCCCTTCCTCCACCGTCACGTTGAAAGCGGGCATCGAAGGGATGTTGAAGCGTATGGTGCCGGAGGTGACGGAAGTAGTGCAGGAAATGGCTTAGAGTACTATGTCCTTGATCAAAAAATTGGCGGGCGAAACAGCGATCTACGGCCTAAGCAGCATTGTGGGTCGCTTCCTGAATTTCCTACTGTTGCCGCTGTATTCGCGGGTGCTGCTGCCGGGTGAATACGGTGTGGTGACCGACCTGTACGCGACCTCGGCCTTCCTAATGGTCATCTACTCCTACCGGATGGAATCGGCTTTTTTCCGTTTCGGCACCCCAGCCGCCGATCGCGAACGGACCTTCTCCGTGGCCATGCAGTCGCTCTTGGTAACTACCGCCATCCTGACTGCTGGCATTTGGCTGGCCGCCTCACCCTTGGCCGGACTGTTGACCTATCCGCAACACCCCGAGTACGTGCGCTGGTTTGCGCTGATTCTGGCTTTTGACTGCTTAGCTGAGTTACCCTTTGCCCGGTTGCGCTTAGAGCAACGTCCCGGTCGCTTTGTCCAGGCCAAGTTGCTCAACATCGGCGCGAACATAGCCCTGAATCTCTTTTGGCTGCTGTTTTGCCCTTGGGCGGCCCGGCAGGGCTTGGATTGGGTCCATTGGGTATGGGTACCTGGGTTAGGGGTCGGCTACATTTTCCTATCCAATCTACTGGCAAGTGCCCTCACGCTGCTCTTTTTGTTGCCCGAGTTCCGCGCCATCCGTTGGCATTTTGACCGGGTTTTATGGTCGAAAATGCTGGGCTACGCCTGGCCGCTCATTATTGTCGGCTTTGCGGGTATCGTGAACGAGATGCTTAGCCGCACCATGATGAAGTATCTGCTGACCGGCACCCCAGCAGACAACTTGGCGCAGTTGGGCATTTTCGGGGCGAACTACAAGCTGGCCATGCTCATCACGCTTTTCACGCAGGCCTATCGCTATGCCGCTGAGCCGTTCTTTTTTCGCCACGCTGCCGACCAGGATGCGCTGCTTACCCAAGCCAACGTCACCAAATGGTTTACCATCGCCTCTACCATCGGTATGCTGGCCATCCTGTTGTTCTTGGATGTCGTCAAATATTTTCTCGGTAAAAAGTATCATGGTGGCTTGGACGTAGTCCCGATCTTGTTGGTAGCCAACCTGTTACTGGGCCTGTACTACAATTTCTCGGTCTGGTATCGCCTCAAAGACCGCACCAGGCTGGGTGCCTGGATTTCGCTGGCGGGTGCCGCACTGACCATTGTATTGAATATTTTGTGGATACCCCATTTTGGCTACGTGGGCGCGGCCTGGGTCACGCTGCTCTGCTATGCTTTCATGAGTTGGGCCACTTGGCAGACCGGGCGCAGGCATTATCCCGTGCCTTACCCATTGGGCCGGATGGGGCTGTACGTGGTCTTGGCCTTGCTCGTGTTTGGTCTTGCCAATTGGTTGCAACCCTTGCTGGTGGCTTGGCCGGTGGTGCTGTGGGCCGTGCGGGTAGGGCTGTTTGGCGGGTTTTTGGGTTTAGTTTGGACACTGGAGAGGGAGAAAAAAGATGTCGTAGTGATTTGATTATAAACCTAATTAGTATAGATCACACTTCTTCCTCCTCTCCTAATTCCGGGATGCCCACTGCCCGGAACCCATGCTCCAACAAATAATCCCGCCATTTTTCCTGCCGGTCCAGCGTACCATGCACCAGCCAGATCTTTTTGATTGTCTCGGTCTGGTTGCGGATCATGTCCAGCATTTCCACCCGATCGCCGTGCGCGGAGAAAGAGTCCATTACTTCCACATCGGCCAACACCTGCTTGTGCTGCCCTAAGACGTACACGCTGGTCGCTCCATTCCGCAGTTGGCCGCCGGGCGTGTTCGGCGCGCAGTAACCAACGATCAGAAAAGTATTGCGTTGCTGCTCGATGTTGTTCACCAAATGATGTTGGATGCGGCCAGCGTTCATCATGCCCGAAGCCGAGATGATGATGCACGGCTGCTGGTTTTCGTTGAGCTGCTTGGAACCTTCTACGGTACGGATGTAAGATAACCCATTGAATCCGAACGGGTTATTATCGTCCATCATGTAGCGGTGTACATTGGCGTCGAAGCATTCGGGGTGATTGACGAAGACCTCCGTGGCATTCACCGCCAAAGGGCTGTCCACGAAAACCGGCACTTTGGGCAGTCGCCCGGCCTGCTGTAGCCGGTCGAGCATATACACGATCTCCTGGGTGCGGCCCACCGAGAAAGCCGGGATAATCAGTTTGCCCTTTTTCTCCACACAGGTACGGTGTACGATGTCCACAAAGCGGTCCACCTCGTCCGGGGCGGTGGCGTGCTCGCGGTCGCCGTAGGTACTCTCGCAAATCAGGTAGTCCAGTGGTGGCATGGGCAGCGGATCGCCGAGGATGGGCCGGTTAGGTCGGCCAATGTCGCCACTAAAGCCCAGCCGGATGGTGCGGTCGCCTTCCTGGATTTCGAGGGTCACCGTCGCGCTGCCCAGGATGTGGCCCGCGTCGCGGTACAGCACCCGTACATTGGGATGAATATCGAACCACTGCTCGTAGTTATGGCCCACGAAGCGTTTCAGTGTTTCGCCCACATCCTCTAAGGTGTAAAGCGGGGTACGCGCCGGGTCGGAAAACCCTTTTTTGCGGTTATAATATTCCGCGTCGCCCTCCTGTATTTTTGCCGAATCCAACAGCATGATGGCGCATAGGTCGCGGGTGGCCAAGGTGCTGTAAATCCGGCCTGCGAACCCGTTGCCCACCAGCTTCGGTACCCGTCCGGTATGGTCAATGTGGGCGTGGCTCAGCACCAGGCAATCCACCTTGGCCGGGTCGAACAGCCAGGTCTCGTTGAATTTCAGCATGGGGGAGGCGGACCGGTCTTCCCTGGCCTGGCCATCATCGTCGCCACCGCCTTGGTACAGGCCACAGTCGAGCAGAATTTGGAAGCCATCTTCCAGGGTCAGCAGGTGGGCCGAGCCGGTCACTTCACGGGCGGCACCGCAGAATTTTATGGTCATACGTGGGTAGGTGTCGATTTGGGCGGCAAAGTAGGGAGAATCAAGTGGTTTCCTCTTTTTTTAGCGTGGATGGCTTGCGGCGGAGTGAATAGAAACCTCTACGCTATGGGGTACACTACTTTTGTCATCCTGTCGGGAACCGTCCACCCTACGTGTACGCCGCGAGATGTTCCGCGAGGTGGACGGTTCCCGACAGGATGACAAACGCGATGTATTCCGAGAGGTGTTTTGCGACGAGAAATGAGCTTAAGATATTTTCGTCTCTGTTAAATATCTCCAAAATTTGCCTATTTCTTTATAAACCACTGAAAATCAACACATACAAAGTCCATTATCCTTGCAATGCCCCTATTTTCTCCCGCCAAACACTCGCCGCCTCCGGCAACTCCACGCCTTCCGTCAATCGTTCCGCCTCGGCCCGGAGACCAGCAATTTCCTGCTTCGCTTTTTTGGAGCCGAAAAAGCCCCGCGTCACTTTCTGCAGGGAAGCGATTTGGTGGTAAGCTGCCTCTAAATACAGTTCCACTATACTCGTATCGCCTTCCAGCAGCAGGGACTTGGCTTGTTCGTAGGCAGCGGTGAGGTGTTCTATTTCTGGGTTGGAGCGGGTGTTTTTGCCCGCCCGCAGGCCGTAGGCGATGCCTGCGAGGAGGTGGGCCTCGGCGAGGCAGTCGCGGTCTTCGGCCTGGAGGTCGGGGGGGAGTTGGGCGTAGGCTTGGATGATTTGTTCGGCTTGGGAGAGGGCGGCTTCGGGATTGTGACGGTTGAGGG
>JAYUXG010000346.1:0-4028 GCA_043753125.1 Saprospirales bacterium
TCGGTCATGTACAGGCCGCCCCATTCCAGCAAACGTTCGAGGCTGGCCATGCGGCTCAGTCCGCGCAGGGTCTCGTGCTGTTCAGGCGAGAAATCGAAGCCCATCTCGTTGGCCAAACGCCGCCAGGCGATGTAGTGGTATTTCGCGGTGTCCACGATCACCCCATCGAGATTGAAAATACAGCCCTTTATTTTACTTAGCCAATCAGCCATGCGCCTAGTGGATTTGGGCGGCGAAGGTAGGGGAATTTTGGAGAAAATTCCGGTCATAGGATGCCGTTATTCTTGGTGGCTGCTGCTGTTATCATTTTCCTACAATTATCACCGCGTTTATTTCATACTCAGTAAGTAGCAACCTCGTACTACTTTAATTGCGTGTCATTCAGAGCGGAGCGTGGAATCCGAGGCCGAAGGCCGAGACAAAAAAGTAAAAACCCGGACTACGCCCTCGGATTCCACGCCTTACGGCTCTGAATGACACGATAGTGGTATGTAGCATCAGTTCTTAAGGTAAAAACAGGGTGCGAACAGTAGGCCAAGCTGGAAAATAGGGTGAAATTTGGAGAAATGGTGGGTTTTGTGTTACAAATGGATACTTTTTGTACGATTGTGTTACACAAGTCATATTTTGCCCACGCAATTCGATCTCGCCACTCCGCCATTTGAATCCCGTGTCTCTGTTTTCACGAAAAAAAGAGTCTTCTGAGCTTGCTCCCGATCCGGCACTGGTTGCTGAAGTTGGGGCTTATTTGGTTCATCGCTATGAACAGCGACTCAGTCAGAAGTTGGCCGACCGGCAGCCAGTAAACCTACGGATATTGCCCTTCCAAAAGGACCAGACCGAGGAAGGACCGGGAGACTATATGACCCTAAAGGAGGAAGAGGTGCGAGATGAAATTGGCCATATTTTCAACCGGGCCTATGGACGATTATTGGTCGTTGGGTTACCTGGTTCTGGCAAGACAACGCTGGTTATCCAACTGGCTTTGTATCTTCTGGCGCTTAAGAATAAGAGTATGCCGGTCGTGCTCAACCTGGCCACCTGGCGGGCTGAATTTAACAGTTTTGATGAATGGCTGAGCAAAATCCTGTCGGCAGAGCTGGGCGCCAGCGAGAAACTGGCGGAACAAATCCGGAAAAATACTCCACTTATCCTGTTGCTGGATGGCCTGGATGAAGTACCCGAAGCCGATCGCGCCTCCTGCATAACTGCTATTGGTGAATACGGAGCAAATCCAAAACATCAATTTCTGATCAGTTCGCGCACGGCAGAATATGTCGCCACGAAGGCTGCACCGGTGAACGCTCAAATAGAAGTGGCACCTTTGACTATCGACCAGGTGGAATTTGGCCTCACTGCTTCCACTTTTTTACAGCCAGAATCTAAACGATTATTGAATGCGCTGAAAGGAGATCCGCTGCTGCGTCAGGCGGTCGAAAGTCCGTTTTACCTCAACACAGCGCAGTTGCTGTTTGCATCAGGCAAGAATTGGTCGGAATTTGGGTTTGTGGCTGTAGATGTTGCTGGGCGGCAGGGGGAGTTGTTGGAGCGGTTTGTGGAGGGGGCACTTGTACGAACAGACGAGTATCCTGCCAGTAAAGCGAGGCATTGGCTATCCTTTTTGGCTTCTCGGATGACGAGTCGGAATATGGTGGTTTTTGAGTTACGGGATTTACAGTATGGTTGGTGGAGGTGGAACAAGGGGCAGATGTTTTTTGCTAAAATAATTGACTCTATGGTCCTGCTGTTGTGGAGACAAATGATAATTTACCTGTGTTTCCCACTGCCCGTTGGGGTGATTATAGGGGTTAGAAGGGGGTTGGTCATAGGGATATTCGCTTGGCTGGTTTCATTATTATTTTTATTGCTGGTTATAGGAGTTATCTCCACTTTGATTATCTTGAGGCAGGAAGGTGGTGCTATCCACATATATACTAAGGATGTAAGAAAAATTTCTTGGAAAGACTCCATATTTTTTATAGACAGAAACCTAGCCATAGCGATCATCATCGCCACAATAATTTTGGGGCTTACCTTTGGGTTAATCATTGGGTCTTATTTCGGAGTGGTAAGCGGAGTGGTGAGCGGGGGCTGTACCGGGCTGTTATACATCACATTAATTTGGTTGAACGATTTACATAATAATAATATGGACATTATTCAAATTAGCCACCCTTACCAACGCTTCCGTGCTTCGAATCGAGCGTGGTATTTCTCCATTTTACAACATCGGCATCTTTGCTATCTACTTCGCAATCAAGACCTTCTCCCGCCCAATCTCCTCACCTTCCTAAACGAAATGTCCCACCGCCACCTCCTCGAAACGGACGGTGCCACCTGGCGTTTCCGCCACCGCATTTTGCAGGATTATTTCGCGGGGTTGTGGATGAAGGAAAAAGAACAAACTGATAATGCAAATAAGGAAATATGAACTGGAAAACACTTTTAAAGCCTATGACCAAAATCTTTATGCAAGATCAACCTAAAACAATACATACCACAGGTGCTGAAAACGATACAGATCGTTTAAGAGAATCTGTACTTCAATATGTGGATACAGAATATGCTAACCCTTATGCTTTAATGATTGATGGAGCATGGGGAAGTGGAAAAACATTTTTCATAAAAGATTTACTAAGCAATGGCGACAAAACGTCTAAAAAAGCTTTAGTTTATGTTTCGCTTTATGGACTCAATTCAAATTCCGAAATAGCAGAGCAAGTATTTTGGGCATCCATCTCTAATAATGATAAAGTAAAAAAATATGCGAATTTCAGTATTACGCTTATAAGAAAACTATTTCCTATACCCATAAAGGATACAGATGCAGGGATGTTTAGCATTAACGATTTTGTAGATTTCAAAGACTGTATTTTGGTTTTTGATGATCTCGAAAGGCTAGGAAGCGGATTGCCTGCAAATGAGGCAATGGGATATATCAACGCTCAATTTGTTGAACATAAAGGTTATAAAGTTATAATAATAGGTAGTGAGCAAGACATTCAGCCTAATGTAAAAGATAGGTTTCTGAAAGAAAAGGAAAAAGTAGTTGGCCGAACTCTTAGTTTTGAACCCAAGGTGATTGAAGTTGCGAATATGTATTTAACACAAGTAGAAAATAAGTCAACTAATTTCAAACTATTTCTTGACTCCAATAGGCAATTTATTCTCGACCGAATTCAACAGGCCAATATTACCAATCTCAGGACGCTGTTCTTTTTCTTTGATAGCCTTCTATCTATTGTGGATAATATTGAACCAGATGTGGCGAAGGATATGAGTATACATATTATCCAGTCTACACTAATTTTCTCCGACGCTTATAAATCTGATGGGTTTAAAGACAGAAAATCTGCTAATGAGTTTCCGTTTTATCCACATGGTGGATATTTGCTATTAATGGCAAGGTCAGAAACATGGGCTTCGCCTGATAAGGATAAGGAAAATGAAGAAAGAAAAAAGGAGAGGGAATTCCATAGACGCTTTGGCCCATATCCAAATACGATGGATACGTATTATATAATTTCTCCAATATTTGACTTCATCCAATCAGGCTTTCTTGACAAGAAAAGGCTTATTGAATCGCTTAAAATTAATTTACTTGAAAAAGAGTCTATTGAATCAAGTAGCATTAGAATGATAGATGATTTGTATAATATAAATAGCGATGAAGAATTTGAATCCGCACTACATAATGTAATTGCTTCCATATATGCTGGGAAGTATAATATATTTTTCTATTTATCAGCATTTGAGAGACTCCAAAATTTACTGGAGAGGGATTTCATGACTGAAAGTGAATTGGAGGAAAAATTAGGTAATAAAAGCCTATGCGCCCTTTTTATGGAGAATATTGAAAAAACGCTACAAAATGCGGTATTAGACATAATAGGTCTCAAAGCCAAGTCACTTGGGGGGAGTTTTATAAAAAAATATCCTAAGGCTGCCATAGAAGCGGAAAATATAATGAATAAATTAGATTCTATCAGTCTGAGCCAAAGAACAGAAACTGCTTTTATGGGATTTTC
>JAYUXG010000347.1:0-9747 GCA_043753125.1 Saprospirales bacterium
GCATCATTTGTATTGAAAATTTCATAAAAATGCAATTTGTTTGATATTGTTTGGAAAAATGCAATTTGGCCAAATTATATTTATCCGTGCAACAAAGCCCCCCAATGGCAACTTGGTCTATCTTTCCAATGAGCGCAACCCGCCCATGCCTGAATACGGCGGCTTGCGCCTGCAGATGCTGACCCCAGAGTTCGATACGCTCTGGTCACGTTTGTTTTATGACACGGAATTTCCCTATCTTTTCCTGGAGAGTGCCTTTGTGCGCAACCTGTCTATTTCGCCCGATGGGAAGATAATGGCTCTGGGCTATAATGTAAGGAATTGTATTTTGCTTTGTTACGACCCGGACGGTACACTGCTTTGGAAAAGGGAGGTAGCCTTGGAAGGTTTTAGTGAACAACTCAAGTTCAACTTTATGACTTGGGCCTCCGATGGGGGCATCCTGCTGGATGGATATATTTACGGAACGGCCAACGCTCAATACTACTCTAAAATATTTCTTTTAAAAATGGACAGTGTAGGTTGTCTGGTGCCGGGATGTGAGCAGACTATCATCACTGATGCAAAAGAAACTAGTCCCGTAAAAGACGATTTTGACATATCACCGAACCCAACGCAAGGAGAAATAAAAATAACCTATCAAGGGATAAACCAGCATAAAATAAGAAATGCAAAAATAGAGGTGCATGATCGTGGTGGGAAGTTGATCTTTCAAGAAAATCTTGAAATAAATGGCCAGCAAGTGGCCTTAAACCAGTTTGCCAGGGGCCTCTACGTTGTTTCTATTACCAATAACGGTGACATAATTTACGCCAGTAAAATAATAAAAATATAACAACAGTTATGGGAGCTGCTCCCATAGTTACTTCGCCATTTGCTTTTTTGCATCTTGCCTGTTGCATTCAGTGCCAGTGCGGAATCAAAATCCCCGTCGCCGCACCCACGACCATACCGACAGCCACGTCGGAGAGGAAGTGCTTGCCGCCGCGCATCCGCAGGTAGCCCACGGTGGCGGGCAAAGCGGCGGCGGCCACCCAGACCACAGGTTTCCAACGGGAATCGGGGTGGTAATCCGTCCAGATCCTCGCCGTAGCGAAGGTCATCGCCGCGCTGGTAGAAGTATGGCCGGAAAAAAAGGAGCGGCGGGCATCGGCCTCCAACTTTGGTTCCAAAGGAGCATCGGGGTTGTAGTTAAAAGGCCGCGTGCGATGGACCAGTTCTTTGGTGAGGGTAGTCAGCGCAAGGTTGGCCAGGAATACTTCACCGATCACCACGGCCACTTGCGGGGCATCGCGCCGGATGTTGCGATCCGCCAGCAGCAAGGCCGGAATAACCATTGACGTGTAGAGTCCTATATCGCTGCCATGTTGCGCCGACACAGAATAGTGGTGGAGCGAATAGCGGTCAAAGCGTGGCACCCGACTCACGTCCAAGGCACTGAGCTGGGCCGGGGTGAAAGCAGGGGTATGCGGTTTCAACAAATACGCCACGCCGGTTACCGCTGCGCTACCACCAATCCAGCCGACCTCTTGGGCGCGATGCAGTTGGTAGGGCGACTGGGCCGAGACCTGGCCGCATAGCAAACTAAAAGTTAAAAAAAGGAGTAGATTTTTCATATTTTTTTGACACAAAAAGTTTTTGTTTTTCAAATACTATTTACTTTTGTCGCTGCCTGATGGTTTATAAAAAGGCTGATGATGGTTTATAGAAGTTGATAACGTAGAGTATAGCGCAATTATAAACCCTTATAACCTTTATCAACCTTTTAAAACCGCCTCTATTACTCACATTGAAGCAAAACTGCATGAAAAAAGTCATCGGCTTAGGCGGCATCTTTATCAAATGCCGCGATCAGGAACAGACCCGTGCCTGGTACACCAAGCATCTGGGCATCCACCTCGAAAGCTGGGGCGCGCAGTTCCACTTTGCCGACGATCCCAACCCGGCGGCCTACTCGGCACTCAGTTTCTTCAAGCGAAGTACCGACTATTTCACGCCATCGGAGCAGCCATTCATGATCAATTTTCGCGTCGCTGACCTGGACGCGCTGGTGGCCGATCTGCGTACTGAAGGTGTTGAACTCATCGGTGAGCCGGAAAACGAAGAGTACGGTAAGTTTGCCTGGGTGATGGACCCGGAGGGCAACAAGATCGAATTGTGGGAACAGCCGTTGGAAAGGTGAGAGAAGTGAGAAGCCACGATCAATCCCGCATTTTCTCCGCCAAAAAACCCAGGATGCCCATCCAATCATCCGGGTGGAAAGCCGTCCAGTCGCCGTGCTTGCGAAACCAGGTGGCTTGCCTTTTGGCGTAATTCCGCGAATGCTGTTTGATTTGTTCAACTGCCGTGGCGCGGTCAATCCTCCCCTCAAAATAATCAAAAAACTCGGTATAACCTACCGTTTTCAATGCCATCTGGTGGCGGAAGGGCAGCAATTGCCGGGCTTCCTTTTCCAGACCGGCCGCGAGCATCGCGTCCACGCGAGCATCAATGCGGGCGTACAGCTGCGGGCGCGGTAGCTCCAATAGCAGGTAAATGGGCCGAAATGGACGGGGTTGCTTTTCCCGCTCCAGGAAAGCGGAGTAAGGCTGTCCACTGGCCAGGGCCACCTCCACGGCCCGCCGCAGCCGGGCGGGGTTTTGCCGGTCCACCACTGCAAAATAGGCTGGATCCAAGCGGGCCACTTCCGTCTGTAGCCAGTATAATCCGCCGCTTTGTTCGTCTTTGGCCACCTGCTTTTTTATGTTGGGCGGCACCTCGGGAAACGTGTCCAGCCCCTCGCAAACGGCCCGCAGGAACAGCCCGGAGCCGCCCACCAGCACGGCCACCGGCTGTTGCCGAAAAGTGGTATCCAGTTGTTGCAAGGCCACCCGCTCGTACTCGCCAACACTGAAATCCTGCACAACATCCAGAAAATCAATGAAATGGTGCGGCACAGCAACCAGCTCCTTTGCCGTAGGTTTAGCTGTTCCGATATCCAGACCGCGATAAAACTGGCGACTGTCCGCCGACAGCACCTCCGTGCCGAAGTGTTGCGCCAGCCGGATGGCCAAGGCCGTTTTGCCGGTCGCTGTGGCCCCGCCGATAACTAGAAGATAGTATGTCAAAGTGGAAAATGTGCTAAGGTACTAAGGTGGAGCAGGTTTCAAAAATGGCCCACTCTGCGCGGCAAATATATTTGTTGTTGCGTAGCCGCTTGGCCAAATCATTGCGCAATATTTGCAGTTGGTAGACCTGGCTGCCATGTTAATACATTTAGCCACATGAACTATAAATACGTCCACCTGAGCGACGGCTTTTTGTACAATTTATTGGAACCAGCACTGCACTTGGGGTTCCGTGGGTTTTTCCGCCAGCTCCACGTCAACAACCGGCAGGGCGTACCTGCCAACCAGCCCGTGCTGATTGCCTGCAATCATCCGACGGCTTTCCTCGAGCCGCTCCTGCTTTGCCTGTATCTTGACCCACCCATCTACAATATGACACGGGGCGATATCTTCCGGAAGCCCTTCTTTCGGCGGCTGATGGAGTCTTGTAATATGTTCCCCATCTTTCGCTCGCGCGACGGCTATAACGAGCGCGACCGCAACGATGGCGTGTTCGAGTTTTGCGAAAAAAAACTGCTGCATCGGCAAGTGGTGACCATCTATGTGGAAGGGGAACACCACTTGGAAAAACGGGTGCGCCCGGTGCAAAAGGGGTTGGCGCGCATTGCTTTTAATACCTACGAAAAGCACCAACTAACTGATTTGCAGGTCATTCCGGTGGG
Organism: Saprospirales bacterium; assembly: GCA_043753125.1. Lineage (GTDB taxonomy): Bacteria > Bacteroidota > Bacteroidia > Chitinophagales > Saprospiraceae > M3007. The sequence goes on from JAYUXG010000347.1 coordinate 3,770, forward strand.
CTGCAACTATCAATACGGCGACCGCCCTCGCGAGGAGGTGATGCTTAACGTGGGGCTACCCATCTTTGTACGCGACTATTGGGCCGACTACCAACGCAGCCCGGGTACTGCCATCACCCGGCTGGGCAAAGACCTGGAAACGGCTCTGAAACAAATCTGTTTTCACCTCGAAGGCCCGGACGACGACGCGCTGGCGGAGCAGCTACTAACGCTGCATCGCAGCGACCACGCCATGCCGCTGCTGCCAGTGGTGCGTTTTGAAAGCCCGCGCTTCGCCGACGAAAAAGCGGTGCTGGACCGGCTAAATACTTGGCCCGAAACTTACAAAAACAACTTACGCACCCGCTGCGGCGACTATTTTGCGGCTTTGCATCAGGCGGGGCTAGACGATGGCGCACTGCTGCACCCCGGTCGGGGCAGCTGGGGTTGGACACTGCTTTTGATAGGCTGCGCTTTGCCAGCTGCGCTGGGCTGGCTCAGCAGTTGGCCCATCCGGACCATCATTTACCGGGTGGCTGACCGCCGGGTCAAAAAAAAGGAATTTTACAGCAGCGTCGTGCTGGGATTGGGTTTCGTAGTCGGCTTGTTGTATTATCTGCTGTGTATATCGATCAGTTCGTTTACCGCCAATCCGCGCTGGATCGCGTTGGCGTTGTTGCTGCCTCTGCTGGGCTGGTGGTCTATTATTTACCGGGAAGTGCTGGAGCGTTGGATGGCCGCCCGTCGCGCCCAACAGCACCCCCAACGAGCAGCTTTGCTGGCACTGCGACAGAATATTTTCGACTGACCTTCCAGACCATAATACCTTGATTATATTTACGATGTCAATCTTCCATTTTTCCTGCTTTTAAATTGATTATCAGTATGTTAGATCAACCTATGCTTGCCATGCCGCCCAAAAACTGGCTGGTGGAGTCTATTCTTGTCACTATTTTTTGTTGCTTCCCATTCGGCATTGTCGGCCTTGTCCATGCCTCCCAAGTTGAGTCCAGGTTTTTTCTTGGCGACGTGGCAGGGGCAGAAAGGGCCGCCGCAGAAGCCAGAAAATGGACGATGGTTGCCGTTTGGGTGGGCATTAGTGTCATCGTGCTGTATTTCTTGTTCATAGGGGTGTTTATGTCTCTGGCGGCTTCTCTTGTACCAGGGGGATTGGGTCGGTAAATTTCGGCTAGTCGGCCTGACTATGGTAGCAGGCTTGCTAATCTGGTTGTACTTCCGGTACGATCCGGCGCAGCACCTATTTCCAAAATGTCCTTTTCTACTGCTGACCGGCCTTAAATGTCCAGGTTGTGGCTCACAACGGGCTATGCATCACCTGTTGCATGGTGATATCGGCGGCGCAGCGCAGGCCAACGTGTTGTTCGTGCTGTTCCTGCCTTACGTGTTGTGCGGCCTGCTGTTGGAGTACACGGCTTGGGGTCGCCAACGAGTGGCCCTGCGTCGCCGCTGGTATGGGTATCGGGCTACACTCGTGGTGTTGGTAGTCATAATAGGGTGGTGGGTAGCGCGGAATTTTTGGTAACGCGGATCACTCGGATGCCAAGGCGGATTACGCGGATGTACGAGTTGAAAGTTCGTGCAATTCACGTTGGAGTGCTTACCGGGGTCGTAGGTATCAGTGACGCGGATGCTAAAGCAGATGTACGAGTCAAAAATCCGCGTAATCCGTTTTGCTATCCGCGCAATCCGCGTTTCACAGTACTGCCAACAACCACTCCCGTTCGGCCAGATGCGCCGTAGCCGTGATCTCGGTGGCGCAGGTTATTGCGTTCTCCCTCGTCGCGCACCGGCTGGGCGATCATTTTTTTCAAGAAACGGACCACGTTCAAGTACATCTCGCGGTGATAGCCGCCCTCCTTGTGGCGTTGCAGATTCTTTGGTAAACGACACGGACGAGCGACGGCTTTTTGCCTGTTTTTTACCAGCGGCGGACAACTGCTGTTCGATAAAATCCAGCAAGCGCAGCAATTCCTCCCGCTGGTTGAACACGGGAGAACGCAGGGTCCGGCCCACCTGTCGCCGCTGTGCTTCAGGCAGCACCTTCCACAGCCTAACCAGCAAAGTATTTTCTATATCAATTTTTGCACAAAAAAGATATAAATCTTCAACTGTCAGTCCATTGAAAATTTATTTTTTGCCAAATGGCCGACAACGGACAAAATCTGTCTTTCCAGCTCTGGTTGGAAGCAACGCACCTTTGAGTATGGCTTTAATCTCTAAATCTAACCCTGCCGTAAAAATCCTGTTTATGAAAATTTTTTGCATTACCGTTTTGGTTGCTTTGTTTGCTTGGGCGACTGCGCCCGCGCAGTCCTGTCTGCCCGAGGGCATTACTTTCGATACTCAGGGTCAGGTGGATAGTTTTCCGATCAATTATCCCGGCTGCCAGGTAATAGAGGGGGACGTAGCGATCCGGGATAGTTTCATCGATAATTATGTTGTATTGGATGCGATTACTAACTTGGCTGGATTGAGTAACATCCATACTATTGGTGGGAAACTGACTATTTTTCGCAATGAGCAATTGGCCAATTTGCAGGGTTTGCATAACCTTGCCTCCATTGGGGACACATTGTATATATATGGAAATGATAGCTTGCACAATTTGCTGATTTTAGGGAACCTAACTCTGATTAGTAGGAAGTGCTTTAAGCATATATGAAAACGATGCTTTGTCTAATTTGAATGGCCTGGACAGCCTGCGCTGGCTGGGCATTACTCTTTCGATCAAGAAAAACACTTCTCTTAAAGACTTGACCGCCTTATCCCACTTGGATTCCATTCACGGAAATATGGAGATTTGGGACAACGACTCTTTGACCCATTTAACGGGCCTGGACCACCTGCGGACTATTGGCAGCAACTTTTCCATCTTTGACAATGATACACTTACGGATATAAGTGCGCTAGCCAACGTCCAGTTCGCCGGTGCCAACCTTTGGATCATCAACAATCCCCTCTTGGATGCCTGTGCCATCTATCCAGTCTGCAACCATCTCTTTCAGCGGCCCGATGCTCTGGATATAAGCGATAACGGCCTGGGTTGCGGTAGTCCGGCAGAAGTAGAGCTTGCTTGCGGTGGCCTTCCAGTAGTGGCCACGGTGCGCCTGGACAATAACGGCGATTGCCAGGCCAATTCTACCGATACCTGGGTGGAAGGCGTGTTGGTACGCCTATCCGGAAGCGTACAACAGGGCCTGCGCCCCACCCAAAGCGATGGCGCGGCGCAATTTGGCTACTTGGGCAATAGTACTTTTTCGCTTACCCTGCCCAATTTTCCGACCCAAAACTGGGCCATCTGCCAAGATACCCTCTGGCTCCAGTCCAATACCATTCAGGACACCATTCGAGCAAATTTCTTGTTGAAACCGCTCTTTCCATGCCCCGATGTTTCCGTGGACCTGTGGTTGCCGCCGGTCTTTCGGGGTTGCCTGGTGCAGTGAATATAGTGGTGAAAACCACTTGCGATAGCTTCTTGCTCGGCCAGACGCTGTGCGTGGAAGCGTTGATTGGCTTGGCCAACCCCTGCCCCAACCTGTTACCTGCATTCTCCGAGATTAGGCTGTTTTCGCAGTGCCTGAGCGACACAGCCGTGCGTTTTACCCTCAAAAACGTGGGGGATGCGCCCACGCAAGCCATCCACGATTACGTCATCATCGAGGACGAGGTCATCCTGCGCAACGAAAATTTCAACCTGAACGCGCAGCAAAGCATGACTGTGGATGTGTCCACCGACGGCTCTACTTACCGCATGGAAGCTGCCAAATATGATAATGGAACCCTAACCGCTGTCGCGCTCGAAAATTGCGGCGGCTTTACACCCGGCTTCATCACTGCTTATTGGCTCAATGATGGCCGACGCGGTTACGATTTCGATTGTCGGCAGGTGTCCGCCGCCTACGACCCGAACCAAAAGACCGCCATTCCCACGGGCGTCGGCCCGGAACACCTGTTGGCGGCTAATAAACCCATCCGATACACCATTGAATTCCAGAACACCGGCACGGATACCGCTTTCCGGGTGCTGCTGCGGGATATTCTACCAACCCAATTGAACGCCAACACCTTTCGTCCCGGTTTTTCCAGCCATCCTTACACCTGGGAAATACGCGGCGCGGACACGTTGGAGGTGCTGTTCTTTCCCATCATGTTGCCGGACAGTAACGTGAACGAAACGGCCTCGCACGGCTGGTTTAGTTTTGATATGGAACAAAAGTTGGATTTGCCGGACGGCACTACTATTGAAAACGCGGCTTTTATTGTTTTTGACTACAATCCGCCCATTGTCATCAACACCGTACTGCACACTATTGGAAAAATAACGGAGCATTTTTCGGGGTAGGAGTTTGAGTTCCGGCGTGGCTTGTTAACTGGTGGACTGTATTATTTTCGGATTGTAGATGCAGGGGGCAGGCGTTTTCGGGCAAGATCATGGTGAGTGAGTACCTCATACCTCATACCTCATAACTCCCTTTCCCTCCTCTTCCAACACTACAAACCCAGCCGCGAAAGGATCAAGATGTTTCTTCAAAGCGTCAATAAAACCGTCGCCATATTTCAGCAAATAAGGCAAAAAATTGTCGCTGCGTTCCTGCAAACCGTTGGCTGGAAATAGTTTTTCCTTTAAGGCGCGCAGTTGTTGGAGCGACACCTCGTGCTTTTGCTTTTCGGCCCGTCCCAAGCGGTTCTCCCACTGTTCCAAATTGCTCACCGCCTTGGTTTCCTCGGCGCGGACCGCTTTTTCCAACGTGGCATCTATCGCCGTAGCCTTTTTCGCCAGGCGATCAAACACTTGGCGAAAAACCATTATTTCATCGGCCAGATCCACCTCCGCTGTAGAATTGGCCGCCACAAAATCCCGCACTAATATGTCGGCATCTTCAAACAGGCGGATAGCCGGTACTTGCAGTTTGGCTAGTTTTTTCCCCAGTTCCCGGTCCACCCACAGCACTGAATTGCGGCGCACCAACATGGGGAAGGGGATGCCAAAGTACGCAAACAAAGCCTTGCGTTCGAGCCAGTACGCCAGTTCGCCGCCGCCGCCCACGTAGGCCAAATTAGGTAAAATGGTTTCTTGCAGCAGTGGTCGCAGTACTACGTTCGGGCTGAACCGCTCCGGATGCGCTTCCAGTTCCGCCAACAGCTCGGTTTCGGTGAAAGTGATGTCCGTATTCAGCACTTGGTAACGACGAGAAGTCTCGGCGGCTGAACCCACCAGTACACTTTCATCCGCCACGAGCGTAATCCGCTGGCGCAGACCGGGTTGCATATAAAAAAGGTTGATCTCGCGGGGTGCCGCCTGCGTCTTGAAACCTGCCGCGTTGAGCTGGGTAATCGTGTCGCTCACGAGCCGAAAAGTTGGCCGTTCCAGCAGTTCTGCCCGCATGACCGGAATAAAGTGCCTTTTCAGACGGGCGTCATTCATATCCACCACCACCAGGCCATAGCGTCCGAACAGATCGTGCAACATGGCCCGTGTAGCTTCGGCCAGGGTAGCGGGTTGGGTGTAGGCCCGCTCTACCCGCGCAAAAAGTGCCTGGGCAGCTTCGCTTTCGCCCAAAATGCTCCTTAATTCTGCCAGCACCTCTGTCAAGCCGGTCGTGCGCATACTGCCCACGGCACCTTGTTCGGTGGAGGCCCAAGTCAGTTTCTTGCCGTACAGCTGAATGGCGTTCAGTTCTTCCAAGTCATGATCTTCGCTGCCCAATACGAACACTGGTACGATACGCCGGTCGCTATTCTTTCGCTGCACTACTTCCGCTAAGTTAATGGTTGTCAAGGCTTTGTACAAGTAATACAAAGGACCAAGCAGCAGGCTGGGCTGGTGGGCAGTGGTCACCGTGAAGGTGTTTTCTTGGGCCAACACCGCTATGTTTTCCCGCACCAATCCCTGTTCCGGCAAGTCGTGGTACTGTTCGGTCAACACTTGCACCAGGTCGGCGCGGGAATAACTGGTTTTTTCGCGGTCGCTCAAGGCT
>JAYUXG010000348.1:0-23088 GCA_043753125.1 Saprospirales bacterium
CCTGGCTCCGACTGCCCCGTTGCTGCCGCTGCCTCCACCACCAGTTGGCCAGCAAAACAAGTGATGCGATGCCCAGCACGCCCAATATCCAGGGCAGATAGTCCGTCCAAGCAATAGGTTCGCGGCGGATACCTTTCAATTCGGCCATATCGTTCAGGTCGACTGGGGCAGGGGTGGCCAGCACGACCAATTCGAGCGGGTTGGTAACCGCTGTTTTGCCGCCCGCCAAACGAATGGTCAGCGGTGGCAACAGCAGCGTATCGGCATCGAAAGTAATACAGGTCAAGTCAATCTGGTACTGCGCTCCCTGGCTAATCGCCGGGGATTGCGTCAGGATATTTTGCTTAGGCAAAATGGTGTCCCAGGCCGAAAAATCCACTTGCAAAGGTTTTCCATGCACACTGGGCGTTAGTAGGTGAATCACAAATGGGTTCCCGGTCTCCGCTAGGTTGCTGTCCAATTTAGCGATTCCTTCCACTTGGGCAGAGGTGGAGGTTAGGGTAAATAACAGGAGGTAAACTATTGGTAGTAAATATTTTATGGGGTTGAATTTTAGATTTTTATTGGTGCATTGCCCGTAGAAGCGCGCCTCTGCGCCGCCGTGAAGGGGGGGAGTAGATGGAGGAGGACTTGAGTATTGTGCTTTGCTCATTGCTTTTTGCCTATTGCTTTCTTGCCCATTGTTTCAGTGTGCAATCAACCGCGCACGCCGCTCAAAGAAGTGCAGCAATGCTGTAGCATAGGGTTCGTGAGTGGAAATGCTCAAAAAATCCGCCCCTGCTTGCCGAAAAGTGCGGCGGGCGTTGTCCAAAGTCTCCGTAAAATGTTGAGAGTACGCTCGCCGAAAATCCGGATCGGTCGTATCGCGCCAACTGGGTTCACCCGTTTCCGCGTCCAACAAGTGCAAAAGCCCCACGTCCGGCAGTTCACGCTCGCGCACATCCCACACGTGGATGCCCACGCAATCGTGCCGCTTGGCCATTACCCGCAAAGGAGCTTCGTAGTTGGTCGCCATAAAATCGGACAGCACGAAGCAGACACTGTGTTGGCGAAGCACGTTGCGGGCAAATTGCAAGGCCCCGGCCAAATCCGTCCCGCGATTGTTTAATGGCACGTTCAGCAGTTCCCGGAGGATGCGCAGGGTGTGCTGTAGTCCTTTTTTAGGGGGGATGAACAATTCGGGCCGGTCAGAAAAAAGTAGTGCCCCCACTTTGTCCTGATTATCAATGGCCGAAAAGGCCAGCACGGCGCAGATTTCGGTCAGGAGTTCCTGCTTGAATTGCTGCCGGGTGCCAAAAAATGCCGAGCCGCTCACGTCCACCAGCAGCATCAGGGTCTGTTCGCGCTCTTCCTCAAAAATCTTGATGTGGGGTTCACCGGTGCGGGCCGTCACGTTCCAGTCAAGGGTACGTACATCGTCGCCCCATTGGTATTGGCGGACTTCACTGAACGACATTCCGCGCCCCTTAAAGGCACTATGGTAGCCGCCAGTAAACAGGTGTCGGCTCAATCGGCGGGTCTTGATCTGTATTCTGCGGACTTTCTTCAGCAGTTCGACTGTCTCCATCGCGTTAGTTCGGGTGCAGCTTTTTGCGGGAAAAATGCGCCGGTTTCGGTTTGTAGTGCAGGCCCACTGCGTCGGAATATTCCAGTGTTTCTTCCTGCTTCGGCGAGCAGGGCGAATCAGTAGGAGGAGCATTTTTCAACAGCCGATCAAATTCCGATTGGATGTCCAGAATGGCCGTTTCGATGTTGGGTAAGGGCCGATGGATAATCAGGCGAATGATGCCTTCCGGGTCGATAATGAGTGCCAAGCGGTCGAGACCCGGCTGGGGGCGGCGACTCGATGCCAGTCCATAGCGGCTGGCAATGCTGAAATCGAGGTCCTCGATGACCGGTGCCTTTAGATAAATACCGATAAAACGGCGGGCTTTGTCCGACCAATCGTTGTGGCCAATCGGTTCGTTGGACAAGGCCAGCACCCGGGTATTGCGTTCGTTGAGCCACCGTTCTTTCATGGCCAAAAAAGCCGAGAACATGGCCCAAGCGGAAGTGAAATTGGCCGGATGGGCAAAAAAAACGCACCAGCACCCGGCACTGTATTCCGGGAAACGCAGTACGCCACGTGGCGATTGAAACTCAAATAACGGAGCAGGGTCGCCTATTTGTGGTAAATTTAGAGGCGTCATTGGTTTGGAAGGTGGTCGATGCGTGGTCTAAATTTTTCCCAAAAGTAAGCCTTTTTGGGCAATTGGTTAGTGGAAGAAGGTTGATAAGGACTTACAAAAAGGTGGATGGGTATTGGCTGAGTGCCTTTGTTTGCTATTAAACGATTCAGCACGCAATGGTGTTATTAAAAAGCATGGGTAAATGGCGGCTTATATAAATGGGCAAATAATCAACCTTTATAAACGCCAATCAACTTTCATCCATCCTCTTTCAACCAAGCCCGCAGCCGCTCTTGGTAAGCGGGATATTGGCTCAGGTTATGGTGCGAACCACCTTCCAGGGTCACGAATTCGTCACCAGGTTTCAGCACTTTTTTCAGGTTATTGGCCGAAGCGAAAGGTACCACCCGATCGCGGGTGCCGTGAAAAATAAGCAGTGGCAGGGAGGTACGCTGTAAGTTTTGGTCGTTGGGAAACAAGAAAATCGGCTCGAACGGTGGCTCGTGGCGACGCACATGGCTGGCCAACAAGCCACGAATATTATCGAATGGGGTTTCCAAAATTAGCATCCGGGCCGGGACGCGGGCCGCCAAATGGCTGGCCATGGCTGAACCCAACGAACGACCATACAGTATTATTTCCGCTGGAGCGTACTGGCCACGCAACCATTGATAAGCCAATTCCGCATCTGCCAGGTAATGCGCTTCGTCATGGTCGCCGGAGCTTTTGCCGTAGCCCCGATAGTCCGGCGCAAAAAAATCGTAGCCCAGGTCTGTGAAATCTCGGTGCATAACCCCCCAGCGTTGCAGGTTGTCACGGTTGCCGTGGAAATACAGCACTACGCCACGTCGGGGCAACTGGGGGGTCGGAAAAAACAGCGCGTTCAATCGGTGTCCGTCCGGTGTGTCCAAAAAGTACTCCTCCCACGGTTCGGCAAAGTCGAATCGGTGGTCTGGCGGCAGCACCGTAGGGCGAAACAGCACCTTTTTTTGGAGATAAGCGGAAAAAGTCATGGGCATTAATTGGTAAGGGTTTTAAAGTGCCCTCCAAGATCAGAGCAGTATACCAGCCAACGTAGCCGACAGGTAGGACGCCAAGGTGCCCGCGATCAACGCCCGAAAACCGAGCCTTGCCAAGTCCGCTCGCCGGTCGGGTTCTAAGGCAGAAATACCGCCGATCTGGATGCCTACGGAACCAAAATTGGCGAAGCCGCACAGGGCAAAACTGACGATAACCACCGTTTTTGGGTCGAGTGAAGCGATCAAGTCCTTGAATTGCAGATAAGCTACAAACTCGTTGGCGACCAGTTTGGTGCCCATCAATGCCCCGGCGGTAAATATTTCGGCAGAAGGCACGCCCATCGCCCAGGCAAAACCGGCGAACAGTCCACCGAGGATGGTGTTCAGGCTCAATTGCGGAAAACCAGCCAAACCGCCCATAGCCCCCAGCAGATAGTTGATGAGCGCGATCAAAGCCAAAAAGCCGATCAGCATAGCGGCCACGTTCAAACCTACACGCAGGCCATCGGAACAACCGGCACTGATGGCATCCACCAGGTTGGAATGCTCCTTGCCCACTTTCAGGCGCACCGTGCCCTGTGTTTCGGGCTGTTCGGTCTCAGGGTAAATAATTTTGGAAATCGCCAACGCCCCCGGCGCAGCCATGATGCTGGCCGCGATCAGATATTCTGCCGGCACACCAAATTTGATGTAGGTTGCCATCACGCCTCCCGCAATACAGGCAAAAGAGCCGGTCATAGAGGCCATCAGCTCGGACATGGTCATACCTTTCAGGTAGGGCTTGATCATAATTTGCGCCTCCACCTGGCCCACAAAGGCACTCGAAATATTGCTCAAGGCCTCCGCACCGCTCACCTTCATAAAGTAATTTAGCCCCTTGGCCAATTTCTCCACAATCCACTGCATGATGCCGAAGTGGTAGAAAATGTTGACGAGGCAAGCTACAAAAATGATGGTCGGGATAATGCGGACGAAAAAGATAAACGTCTCATTACCAAAGAGTGGGGCTAATTTGGTATCGTCGCCCAGCACGCCAAAGACGAACTTGGCCCCTTCATCGGAGAAGCTCAACACTTTGGTAACGGCCCGCCCCAGCCAACCAAACACCGCTTTTCCCACCGGCGTTTTGAGGATGAGTACCGCCAAAAGGGCTTGGATGAGTAGCCCCATGCCAACGGTGCGGTAGTTGATGGCCTTACGATTGTTGGAGAGTGCGTAGGCGATGCCTAAAATGAGGACGATGCCTAAAAGCCCGATAAAACGATCCATGTGGGTGCGTAAAGGAGTGAAGAAGGTGTCAGTTCATCCGCCAAAGCCTAACGGGCTTTGGCGGGTAAACCGGCGAAAAGTACACTTTGTGAAGGGCTTGTAAAAATTTTTGCCTAAAAGCCTACTTTCGCCCATCTTTACCTGCCGACGCCTTACCCCCTTCGCTTGAAAAATGCTACGGCGGTTAAAAGGGAGAAGGAGGCCCTGTCTTTAGCACTATCAACATAAAACGCTCCACCACCCACCCTCTCTTTTCTTACGAAACGAGGGTAGGTTTAGCCACCACCATCACTCAACCACTACGTCTATGGAACCCTACCTGATCGGTATTGCCGGAGGCAGCGGCAGCGGAAAGACCAGTTTTATCCGTCGCTTGCGGGAACAATTTTCGGAAGCAGAGCTCTGCATTATCTCGCAGGATGACTACTATTACCCGGAAGACCAGCAACCGAAGGACAAAAATGACCGCTACAATTTTGACCTGCCCATCGGTATTGACAAAAAGACCTTCCGCAGGGACCTGCAAAAATTGCGCAATGGGGAGGCCGTACATATCCAAGAGTACGTTTTCAACAATCCCAATGCCGAGCGAAAGTGGATCACGTTTCAACCGGCGCCCATCATTGTTGTGGAGGGGCTATTTGTGCTGCACTATAAGAAATTGGCACAAATGCTTGATCTAAAGATATTTATCAATGCCAAAGAGAACCTAAAAGTCATTCGTCGTATTCACCGCGACCAAGTGGAACGGGGCTACCCTATTGAGGATGTGCTATACCAGTATGAACACCATGTGCTGCCCGCGTTTGAGAAATACATCCAGCCCTATCAAGAAGAAGCCGACATTGTGGTGAACAACAACCACGATTTCGAGCGGGGGCTGACGGTGGTGAGCGGTTTTTTGCGCAGCAAGCTGGGGTGATTTTTTAGAAAGGTCTACCAGCGTTTTCTTCGCAAAGTGTCTCTTCATAGAAATCAAAAATCCTTTTTTATGAAAATTTTTATTTTGCTTTTTGCCTTGCTGGGTGCTGCCGCTTTTCCACTGCGTGCTCAACATTGGTTTCAAAACAATCCGCACTGGGACAGTTTTTTTTCCTTTGGTTTCGCTGGCTCGGGGTATGAATATACATCTGTGCAAGGCGACACCGTCGTGCAAGGTCTATTAGCCACGCAATTAAAACGCTTTCGTAATCTGCCATCCAATGACAACACGGATATTCGAGTGGCCCGGCAACATGGAGATACGATCTTGCTCTGGAATGCAAATACCAGCCAATACCACTTGGCCTACAATTTTTCGCTGGCAGTAGGCGACTCCGTGGCCGTGCCTTTGTATTGGGGAGGTGGCCAATTCAAATACACGCTCGACAGCATTGGTACGCTTTCGATTGATGGCAAAACGCTACGTTTTCAGCGAATTGAATTTCTTCATGTCAATTCGGACGATGCAAACTGCCGGGCCCTGATTATCGAAACCATTGGCTTCGTCAACGGCAGCTGTACCACTACCGACTTGCAATTTCCGTATGGGGGACACCTGTTTTTGGACGAACGCAACGAGGGCTATGTAGATGGGCCGGAATGGGTATTCTGCCGATTCCACAATGACTTGTTGGATTATAGTGACCCTATCGCTTTGTGTGACGAGCTGACCAGCCAAGAGGAACCGGTGGGCACCTTCTCTTCCTTTCTCATCCAGCCCAATCCTTTCCACGATGCTTTTTCGGTCAGCACAAATGGCGATCAACTGCCATTACACCTGCGTATTTTCGACGCTACCGGACGCTTGGTCCGGCGAGTCCTGCCACCTTTTGAGAACCTCTCTGCCGTCGCACTACCGCCAGGCTATTATTTCTTAGAAATTACTTCGGATGCTGGGAAGAGACAGTTTTGCAAAGCTGTGAAGCAATAATGGAAGTCTTTTCCACCCTTTCCTCCGCCTCTTTTCTTCATCCCTCTTTCCACCTCCTTATTTCATCTCCCCCGGCACCACCACCACACTCTTCAAACCGCCATCGCGCAACACCCAAAGATTTATGGATCGGCCAATAGTATTGACATCCAACGATTTATGTAACGCATCAATCGAATCAATGGGTCGGCCCTCGAATTGCACGATGATGTCGCCCGCCCGCAGGTCAGAGTTGTTCGTCGGCCCATCGGGTTCCACGCTTTGGACCTGAATGCCGCCTTTAGTCGGCAGTTCCAAGGCCTGAATCCATTTGGGCGGCAGCGGCACCGTTTGAGCACTGATCGCGAGATAGCCCCGACGTACCCGGCCTTCGAGGATGAGCTTGCCCACCACGAACTTGGCCAAGTTGGAGGCCACCGCAAAGCACAGCCCCTGGGCAGGCAGGATCACCGCCGTATTCACCCCGATCACCTGGCCGTGCGAATCCACCAACGGGCCGCCACTGTTGCCGGGATTGAGTGCCGCGTCGGTCTGGATGACGTCGTCGATCAGGCGGCCATTCTGGCTACGCAGGGTACGTCCCAAGGCACTGACCACACCCGCCGTCACGGAGTATTGAAAACCATAGGGGTTGCCAATGGCAATGGCGATCTGGCCGACCTGTAGCCGGTCACTTTCGCCAAAAGCCAGGGTCACGAAGTTGTCGCCATCTATTTTGATCACGGCAATATCCGTGGCTGCGTCGTCGCCGATAATGTGTGCCTGAAACGAACGGCCATCGGGCAGGGTAGCCTCAATGTGGGTGGCACCGTTCACCACATGGCTATTGGTGACCACAAAGCCGTCGCTGCTGATGACAAAACCGCTGCCCGTGCCGGAGGGATCGGGCTGCTGTCGGTTTGGCTGGGCTGCCTTGGGATTGGGGGAGTTTTTTTGAACTTTGAGGTGAACGACGGCGTTGCTCACCCGGCGGGCAACGCGGGTCACCGTTTGTGAGTAGGCATCCAATAATTGATCGTCCGCCGGTTCGGGCAGACGTGCGCCGCGTAAGGCGGAGTCGGCGGACTGCCCCTCGGTAGCCAGAAATTGAAGCATGATAGTGGAATTGTATACGTGAGCAATACCGGGCTTTGTGTTTGGCCAAGACAGATCGAGAATTGTGCCAGCCGCATGGGTGCGTGACAGATTGGCGGCGGGTATGAGGATAAATAACCCGCAAGGTGTATAGACGGCCAAAAGCACCTCCAGCTGGGCTGACGGATTGGCGGATAGGCTACTTCCGCCAAAAAAGTGTCCCGCTTCCGACGAGTCAGAAGCGGGACGCACATACGTTCCACAAAAGGCAAAAGGCCAATTCAATTTCTAATTTCCGCCCGATTTGGGCCGAGGAGCGGGAGCGGAACGTCGGAGTGAATCGGAGACCACAGCTGGCTTAATACCCGTCTTATCCATTGTCTTAGTCTGGGTAGCTGGTGCGGTGCGGGCTTTCTTAGCCGGATATTTCTTCTTCGTGCCCGTCTTTTTTGCCTTTGGTTTCGTCCCACTGGTCATCTTAGTCTTGTCCATTGTCTTACTCCGATCCATCGAATCGAGTTGCACTCCTTGTGCTGGTTTCATACCGCTCTTTCCATCGTTGGGCATTTTCCGCTTGTTAGCGGTATTGCCTGGCTTGCCCTTGGCAGGGGTCCTGCCCTTGGTTTTAGGCTTTTGTTTGTCTATTGAGTCGAGTGGCATATCACGCAAGGTCCCATCCTGGCGGGGTACCATGCGGCGTTCTATAGAGTCAGACTGCACACCCTGTTTGGGAGCAGTACCGCGTGGGGCGCGGCGAGTGGGGGTAGTGCCAGTGTTTGTACCCCGGTCAGTAGGGGTGGCTTGATTGGGAACAGTACCCCTGTTTGCCGGGCTAGTCGGGTTTGGCGGGGTTGCCTGACCGGGAGTGCTACGCTGCGTTGGGGCCATGCCCTGATTGGGGGCATTGCCTTGGTTGTTGGGCATAGAGTCCTGCCTGGTGCGTCCTTCGGGCGGCAGTGGAGCAGTATTTTGCATGGTATCTACGGGATTGCCCATATCGGGTGGTCGCACGGCGGTCGGATTTGGGGCGGTTGGCGGCACGAGGGTATCAGAAGCATTTGGCGTCATACGATCATTCTGCGGCAGCGTAGTGCCAGGCCGTGGAGTAGTCTTTGTATTATCTTGCTGAGCAGCAACTGACCCAATCCCTCCCCCCAAAACGAGAAGCAACAGGCCATAACGAGCTTTTGATTTCAAAAAGAATTTCATAACAATTAGTGTTTGATGAAGAAATAAAAAAATACAACAATATGGTTAGTCTAACCTCCTTTCGGGGCTTCGCTTGCCCAAGTGTTGGATACTTCTGAATTGAAGAAAATAAAGTGGTCGAAAGTCACGACGGAACAATGATGAAAAGCCCATGCCACTGCTGTTTAGAGCCGTCAAAATCCGAGGGGCCTGTTTCGCGATCTGCGAAACAGGCCCCTCGGCTAGATCATTGCTGTTGCTATCTATTATTTACTGGCCCGTTTTTCCAAGGCCAGGGCCACCGAATACACGCCAGGCAATGGATTGCGCCGAGTGTTTTGCCCCGCGGTCAGTACATAGTCGCCCGTTTCTCGAAAGAAAGCATTTTCTTGTAACACCATCCGTAAGGTGCAGCGTTCGCCGGAGCAATCGCCCACGGCCGCACCCTGGGTATCGAAGATGTCAAACGAACGTAGTTTGGTCAGCCGATGCCCATCGGGGAAGCGGGTGTACAAGTTCAAGTAAATGTTTTGAAAGGCAAACGTATCGCTATGTTCTATATCCAAATAGAAGTTGTAACGAGACACGGTGTCCGTGATCGTAAACTGGAAATTCAAGGTATCTTGATAGGCCCAGTGGCCACTGTTGGGAACGTCCTGAGTGCGTTGGTATATATAATCGGGGCCGCAAGCAACCATACAACAGGAAGCAACGGATATTAATAACCAGGCAATTTTTTTCATGGGTGGAAGTGTCATTTTTAAAGTGCAAAGCGATAACGTTGCACTTTGGTTTTAGGGTGGTGGTGGCTCAATAATTTCAACATTCTCTTCACTCTCCATTATTTTTACCCATGACACCTTCTGAATATTTCCACCTCGTGCAGACCACTTTCCGGGAACACGGCCGTCCCGAGGTAGCGCAGGGTCAAATGGCCTATATGCGGCACCAATTCGAGTATTTTGGCCTGAAGGGCCCCATTTGGCTGGCTTTGACCAAAGAAATACACAGTGGTGCCGGATGTCCAACGGGGGACGATCTAAAAACGCTGGTCCGGCACTGCTTCGCAGACGACCACCGCGAACTGCATTATTTTGCCTTGGAAACGGTACAAAAAACCTTAAAAAAGCAACCCGCCGAATTTTTAGATTTTCTGGAGGAACTCATCGTCACCCGCTCTTGGTGGGACACCGTGGATTGGTTGGCCAAATTGGTGGGCATACACCTGCTACGTTTTCCGACCCTTCGTCCATCGGCTACCGCCCGCTGGCTGGCTTCCAGCAACATCTGGCTCCAACGGGTGAGCATGATTTTCCAGTTGACCTACCGCGACCAAACTAATGCTGACTTGCTGTTTCACAACATTCGCCAACTCATGGACTCCCCGGAATTTTTCCTGCAAAAAGGAGCAGGCTGGGCCTTACGGCAATATTCAAAAACTGACCCAGCGGCGGTGCGGGCTTTTGTGACCAACAACCCGGTGGCTCCCCTCACCCGGCGGGAGGCCCTCAAGTGGCTCCACAAAAACGCTGCGCAAACGTGAAACGTCCCCGCCAGAAATGACTTTCTGGCGGGGACGCTGGGGGTGTGGTGGTGGGCAGGCGGGCTAAACGGAGGCTTGCTGCGTTTTTAGCGAAAAGGCTTTTCGGCCAATGTAAACGACGGCCAGCAGCAGCGTGTAGGAAAGGGTTGCAGTCATGGGTGCAGTAATTGGTTTGTGTGTTGTGTAAGACGTTCGGAGAACGCTCTCCCCCCCTCTTTTCGCTGCGTGGCCCCCAGGCTATTTTTCGCAGAAGTTTTTTCCGAACCCCTTATTTCTTATCTAATGTGTTAAAAAACAAACAATTAGAGCAAAAATATTAAAAATGGCAGCACGAGCAAAAGTGCTCCTTACACCACCACGCGCAGTGCTTTCTCGAGCAAGAAGAACTCCACTGGGGTCTCGCCCAGAAATTCGCCATCGGCTTCCAACAAAGTGGGTGCATCGTCCACCGCTTCTACGCGAATAGAGCGAGCCTGATAGCCTTCCACCCGCGGATGTTGCAGTAAAGTACCGTTATAAAAGCGTGGCGTCTGGACCAGCACCTCCCACTTTTGGAGGCGGCGGGCAAAGGTGAGCGCAAACAACCCATCGTCGGGGACGGCCTGCGGAACGAGCTGCATGCCACCACCGGAGTAGCGGCACAGGCCCACGTTGATGGTGTAGAAAAAATCTTCCACCTGGCGTTGGTCATAACGGATGCGGGCTTTCGTCAGGCGGTACTGAAACAAATACCGGGTGACCAACCATAGATATTGCAGCCGGTTGGTGACCCGATGCTGCACCATTTGTTGCCCGATGTAGCCATCGTAGGCCAAGCCAGCCACGTTCACAAAATAGCGTTGTTCCGATATCCCATCGCGTTGGTACTTGGCCAAACCCGCATCTTGCAGCACGGTCTTGCCCACCAAAATGTCCCGCAACCGTTGGCGCGGATCGCGGGCCAGCCGGTACATCCTGGCCCAATCGTTGCCCGTACCAACCGGCAGCAGCGCGTAGGTGACCTCGGCACTGGCCACGAAGTTTTGACCGAGGATACCATTGGCAATTTCGTGGTTCGTGCCATCCCCGCCGATCCCGAGCAGGTAGCGATGTCCTTTCAGAATCGCACCCTCGGCGAGCTGGGTAGCATGGCCAGGGCGTTCGGTAAAATGCGCAGAATACGAGAAACCCATTTCCTGCAACAGTTGCTCAATAGCGGGCCAACGCTTGCGCACCGCACCACTGCCAGAAGTGGGATTCGCAATGATGTACCAAAATGGCTGCTCCATGTTCATCTCCCCAGACAGTCCGTCCAAAAAGACTGCACCATCGCCGCCGTGCGCTCCGGTGCCTCGAACATCCCCATGTGGCTTACCTCGTGCAGTACCTGCAGGTCGGTCATGGCAGACAGGGTGGCCGCAGCAGTGGCCAGCTCAACCGGGACGACCGTATCGGCTTCCCCCTGAATGATTTGCACGGGTACTGTACTATTACTGAGCGTCGCGGTATGATCGCGGCGACCAAGCATGATTTCCAAGGCGGCAATAATGGCCTCGGCCGGTTGTTTCTGGCCGTGTTCGACCAGTTTTTCAACAATATGTGGGTGTGCCTCTGCAAAAGTAGGGGTAAACAGCCCGGGGAAAAGTTGCGCTACATACAGATCGCGTTTGCCGTTGCGCAACATCTCGATGCCGCGCAGCCGCTTTTCGCGCGTGGCGGGCTGGTCTGCATAGGGATGCGAGTGGAACAGCCCTAACCCAACCAGCCGCTCGGGATAATGGGCGGCAAATTCGAGTGCCACGTAGCCGCCCAGCGAATGGCCATGCAGCACACATTGCCGAATGCCATGTTCGTCCAGCACGCTGCGAACGGCTTCGGCGTAGTGGTTCATATCGGCGACCAGTGGCAGTGAAGAGCCGCCAAAACCCGGCAAATCGATCCGAATAACCGGGAGGGTCGGGAGATGGGCCAGCCAGGTGTCCCACACGGAGTGGTCTTCGCAAAAGCCGTGTAGCAGCACCAGCGGAATGGTCGAGTATTCACCGTCCAGGTGATACGCGACTTGGGTGGCGGCAGAAAGTTGAACGTTAGGCATATTCGGGAAATTGGCAATGAGCAGTAAGACAAACGAGCAAAAAGGCTGAGCGGCAGTTCGCCCACGGAGCGGCATTCGGGCTTTGAACAAAGAAAAAGAGGTCGAACTTGCAAAAATTATACCCCCGGCCGGGCGGCTTTTCCGAAAGGACAAAAAAGCCTTTCTAAAATTCCACTGTACAATGTGGCGGTTTTGTCGAATTTTACGGCTTCAAGCCCGCCTGCCCTATTTCTTGGGCAAAGTAAGGCAGAAACTAACCGGGGCGGACACCCTTATTTTACAGCATGGATTTTTTCTCGCAGTTTGGTTCCGAAATTTCGCGTGCGCTCAGTCCAGAGCTGCCGAGCGATCTTGGCAATATGGACGATCATCTCGATTATATCATCCCCAAGGTCATCGCTTACGGGGAGGATTTGCGGGAAGAGAAGTTTTGGTTGGGCAAACGCTGGAAGGAAATCCGGGACGATGAGACTTTTCACGAAGCGATACTGCACATTTTCAATACTGGCGGCGAATACCTGCTCGCAGTAGACGGCAACGTGATGAAGGGCGGCTGGCGGCAACTGGGCGGGGCCAATTCGCTGCTGCTGGAAATAGGGGGCCGTACCGAACTGTTCGACCTGCGCTTCCTGAACCCCGACTTTATGATCCTCACCAAGCATGGCGACCAGGGCCGCAAAAACCAGCGTTGCTATTTTTGTCTGGTGCGTGAGGGCATCGGCAACTCGCTGGACTGGCGCAACATCGTGGAAAAACTGTACAACACCTGGCGCGAAAATAGCCTGAGCATTTGGGCTTGGTTGGGATTTATTATCCTATTGGGAATTATCATTTACTTGTCTTTCAATTAATTATGTCTGCCGCAGGTAGATTTATCCTATTCTCATGCACACGCTCGATTGGGTTGTTTTAATTGGTACATTGGCCTTTGTAGTGTTTTATGGTACTTGGAAGACCTACCAAGCCAAAGAAAGCAGTAAGGATTTTCTGGCCGGCCAACGCGACTTGCCCTGGTGGACCATCGGCCTCAGCATCATGGCTACGCAGGCCAGTGCCATCACTTTTTTGAGTACACCGGGACAGGCTTTTGCCGATGGCATGCAGTTCGTCCAGTTTTACTTCGGGATGCCCATTGCGATGGTCTTTCTGGCCTATCTGGTGCTGCCCATTTATTACAAACTGCGGGTCACCACGGCGTACGAGTATTTGGAAGATCGCTTTGACCTCCGTATGCGCACCCTGACCGCCATTTTGTTCCTCATCCTGCGCGGTATCTCGGCGGCGATCGGCATTTACGCCCCCGGCATCATTTTGTCCACGGTATTTGGCTGGAACCTGGCGTTCACCAATTTCTTGCTGGCGGCCTTTGTCATCGTGTATACCACCACTGGCGGCAATGCAGCCGTGAGCCGTACCCAGGAATTGCAAATGACGATCATGTTAAGCGGTCTGGTCATTGCTTTCGTGGTCATCCTTTTTCAGTTGCCGCCTAACGTCGGGCTTACGGAGGCTTGGCAGATCGCCGGGGTGACGGGCAAAACCCAGGTAGTGGACTGGGGCGTCCGCCAAAATGCCAACGGCGGCCAGTATTTCGATTGGCACGACCGGTACAATATATGGTCGGGCCTGTTGGGGGCCACTTTTCTTTTTCTCTCCTATTTTGGTACCGACCAAAGCCAGGTGGGCCGCTACCTGTCGGGCCGGTCTTTGAAAGAAAGCCGCTTTGGGCTGCTGTTCAATGGGCTGGTAAAAATCCCCATGCAATTTCTGGTGCTGTCGGTTGGGGTCATGGTATTTGTGTTTTACCAGTTCAACCAGCCACCGCTGTACTTCAATAAGGCAAACCGTGAAAAAGTGGTCGGCACGGCCCAGGAAGTGTCCCTTCGACAATTAGAAGCCCGGGCCGACACCTTGTACGTGCAAAAACAAGCGGCTTTGCAGCAACTGACGGTTGCTCTGGGGAGCGATGACCAGCAACAGGCCGATGTTGCCCGGGCCGACTTACAAAGCCTGGAAGCCCAAAATACGGCCCTGCGCGACCAAGCGCAGGTCATCGTTCATGAGGCCGTGCCAGATGCCGACCCCAAGGACAAGGACTACGTGTTCGTGGATTTCGTGCTGAACCACCTGCCCGCTGGTCTGATCGGGGTCATTTTCGCCATGATTTTTTGCGCCTCTTGGAGTACGAAGGCCAGCGAACTGAACTCATTGGCGGCTACGACGGTCTCCGACATCTATCGCCGGTCGCTGGTGCGGGACAAGAGCGATGCCCACTATTTGCGGGCCTCTCGCTGGGCGACGGTGCTGTGGGGCGTTTTCATCATGGTGTTTGCCACATTTGTGCGCTTGCCAGACAACTTGATCCAAGCCGTCAACATGATCGGCTCGCTGTTCTATGGCACTTTGCTGGGCATCTTTTTCACCGCTTTCTTCCTCAAAAAGATCGGGGGAGAGGCCGTTTTCTGGGCGGCCCTGATCTCGCAGACTATTATCACCTATATGCTTTTTTGGGTAGACCAGGATGCCTACCTCTGGTACAATCCGCTGGGTTGCGGCCTGGTCATGGGGCTCAGCCTGCTCCTGCAGCCGCTGGTGCGGGGCAAAAAGCGCAAAGAATGATTGCCGGAGACAATATGATTGGAGAAAACAAAAACCAAAGTCATACATGGCCTCGTTTTTGTAATAGGATATCTGGAGCCATCCTATTTTTTTCACTACAAAACCGACTTTATGCTGATTATGACCTTTTTAATGCTTGTTCTCCTGCTTTTTGGCAATCGTATGTTTAGCGAGGCCAGAGGATAAGGCAGCAGCCAGGCAGAATAATTGCCTTACCAGTTATATATACAAAGCGCATTGACACCAAAAGTGTCAATGCGCTTTTTTTGCGGAGACGAAAGGGGGAACAGCGACGAAATCACCTGAAATGGAGAGTAAGGCCCTAAAAGAAAGTCGCCGCAAGTGCTTACGCACCGCGACGACTAATAAACCCCAAAAAACCAAATGAAAACTGGGACGAAGATAAGGCAATTGATTTCATACTGTCAACTAAAAAATTAAAAAACAATTAATTTTTTTTGGGCGGGTTCAATATGATGAGTCAATTATGAATAAAAATGAATTCAAAAATTTGATATACAACTACTTAGACATATACGAAATCGGTATCAGATAATCTCAAATTGTTGAAATATTTTTTTCAATTCGCTTGCTTCCGTGGCCAAATACTTGGCTCCGGCCTCCATCAGCCGGGTATCGTGTCCAGGGTGGATGTGGGCGGCACCTAGGAAACCAATTACTGGTAGCCCAGCCAAATAGGCGGCCTCTACGCCAGTGGGGCTATCCTCTACCACCAAGACTTCTTCTGGGTGCAGGCCCAGCGTCTCTAGTGCGAACAGATACACATCGGGCTTGGGCTTGGGCTGTCCCACCTGCTCGGCGGAGAAAATCTGGCCATCCAGCGCATCGTATAGCCCCAACCGTTGCAGGCAGTATTCCACGTGGTTCCGACTCGCATTAGAGACGATACTTTTCGGCACTTTCATCCCTTTAAAAATATCGGCCATGCCAGGAATGGCCCGCAGTTCGTCGTCGAACCCCTGTTGATGCGCTTTGTGCAACTGCTCAAAGTAGTCGTCGTCCACGATGATGCCGTATTCCGCGTTGATAGCGGAGAGGATGTCGCGTTCCAGCAGGCCGGGGTAACGCTGGGCGTACTCGCTTTCAGTCATCCGAAAGCCATAAGGAGCCAGCAGGCGCAGAGTGGCCCGTACAGCAATAATCTCGCTGTCCACGAGCGTGCCGTCATTGTCGAAAAAAATGTGCTTGATCAAAGGAAAGAAGTATGAACAATGAAGTATAAAGTAGGAGGGATGAACTACAAGCGATGAAGTACAAACGGACGTTTATCGTTCATACTTCATCGTGCATAGTTATGGTCTGTCTTTCCAAAATACGGAACGTATAGGCCCATTCATTTTTGGCATCCGGAAGGTGGGCTTCCTGCCAGGTCTCGCGCCAATCGGCGGGGTCGAGGGCCGGAAAAAAGGCGTCGCCTTCGGTGTCCAGGTCTATTTCCGTCAAATAGACCTTGTCCCATAGATCGAGGCTTTCGCGGTAGATTTCGCCGCCACCGAGGACGAAGACCTCCGTTTCGCCACCATCGTAGGCCATGCCCAGCGCATCTTCGATGGAATGGGCGACCAGCACGCCATCGGCGGTGAAATAGGGGTCACGGGTGACGATTATATTGGTCCGCTTTGGCAAGGGCCGTCCGATGCTGCGGAAGGAGTGGCGACCCATGAGCACATGGTGATTCAGCGTCGTACGCTTGAACCAAGCCAGATCGGCGGGTAAGTACCAGGGAATTTGGTTGTCTTTACCGATCACGTTGTTTTTGGCGACGGCGACAATAGCGGAGACGAGCATGGGGGGTTGGTCGAGATGGTTGAGAGTGTTGAAGTGGCGGAAAATATGCACGCTCAATGCGCTAAATGCGGTATTTGTTCAAAGCATTTGGCCGGAGATTTCCCCAGGCTTTTGCACCATCTCTAACTCTCTTTCCATCCCTAGCATACTCTTAGCCCCTCCACATTCTCAATATGCTCCACTCCTTCCCTATCTTTCAACATTCCCCCCTTCTCAACAATCTCGCCAACCTCGTACTTTCGCCGACATGATTTTATACCTCTTGCCCGTCCCGATTGCCGAAAACGCGCTGCACACCCTGCTTCCCTACGCGGCGGATATAGCCCGTCGCCTCGATTTTTTCATTGTCGAGCGGGCCAAAACGGCGCGGCATTTTATCAAGAGCCTGGGTCCGGAGCGGGCCATTTCGGACCTGACTTTCGTAGAATTGAGTGATAACCAGGATTTTGCGGAGGCGGAAAAATGTTTTTTGCAAGCCATGCAAGCCGGAAAAGATGTCGGCTTGCTGTCGGAAGCAGGCTGCCCCGGCGTTGCCGACCCCGGGGCGGTCATCGTGGCACTCGCACATCGACAAGGCATCCGGGTAGTGCCATTGGTGGGGCCATCCTCGTTGCTGCTGGCTCTGATGGCCTCCGGCATGAACGGCCAATCATTCACCTTTCATGGCTATCTGTCCCCCAAGCGGCCCGAACTGGCCCGCGACCTGCGCCGGTTGGAGCAGCTGGCCCAACAACATAACCAGACCCAGCTCTTCATCGAAACGCCCTACCGCAGCCAAATGGTACTGGAAGTAGCCTTGGAAAGCCTGCAACCTGGCACCCAATTCGGCGTAGCGCAAGACCTCACGGGCGCGGGGGAGTTTATCCGTTCGCTGCCGGTGAGGGCGTGGAAACAATTGGAACCGAGGGTATTGGAGAAATTGCCAGCGGTGTTTATGGTGTTTAAGAAGCTGTAGACTTATAATTTCTCCATTACAAAACTGGTCAGTTTGGTAAACAAATGCCGCGTGGCATTCTCGCCATAAATGCCGTGGTTGCGGTTGGGATAATAGTAGGTCTCAAACTGCTTATTGGCCTTGACCAGTGCGTTGATCATTTCTGTCGTTTGCTGCCAATGTACATTGTCATCGGCGACGCCGTGGCAGATGAGGTAATTATCGCCGCGTAGGCGGTTGGCAAAATTGACCGGCGAATTGTCTTCATAGCCCTGCAGGTTGTCAGCGGTAGTGTGCATGTAGCGTTCCGTATAAGCGGAGTCGTACCACTTCCAATTTGTGACCGGGGCCACCGCCATCGCCATTTTGAACACGCTGCTCCCCTTTAGAATGCACGAGGTGCTGAGGTAGCCGCCATACGACCAACCCCAGATACCGATGCGCTGGGCATCTACGTAGGGCAGGGTGCCGAGGTAGCGGGCCGCCGCGATCTGGTCTTCGGTCTCCAGCTTGCCAAGTTGCAGCTGGGTTATTTTTTTGAACTGTCGGCCCCGCCCGCCGGTGCCGCGATTGTCCACACTGACGATAATAACCCCTTGTTGCGCCAGCATTTGGTGCCAACTGCCCAAGTAGCCATCGTATTGATTCAGTACGGTTTGTGAGCCGGGGCCACCGTAATTATCGAACAGTACCGGGTATTTGCGGGCCGGGTCAAAGTTGGTGGGCTTTAACATCCAGCCATTGATTTCGGTGCCGTCAGTAAGGCGGAAAGTGAAAAATTCCTTGTTGGCAAAGCCGTACTCCGTGCGCAGCTGCCGCACCCGTTGGTTGTCGGTCAGGGTACGTAGCACGTCGCCCGCTCGGTTGCGCAGCGTCGCCACAGTGGGCGTGTTGATATCGGACCAGGTGAGCGTGAAATAGTCGAAGGTCGGGCTGAACGCAGCATCGTTGCTGCCGCGTTGGGGCGTGAGCAGCCGTGGTTCACCACCTTTCAACGTACCTTCCCAGACTTGGCGGTCCATCGGCGTGGGAGAGGCGGTTTGGTAGTAAAATTTACCGTTTTTTTCGTCCACGCCATAGAAAGCCGTCAGGTCGCGGTCGCCTTTAGTCAGTTGCAGCGGCGGGACAGTGGTATTCAAGGAGTACAAGTACGCTTGGTTGAACCCGCTTTTCTCGCTCGTCCAGAGGTAGTGCTGTTTATCTTTCAAAAAGACCAAATTGTCGTGTACGTCCACGTAGGCCGGGTCGGTTTCGCGCAGCAGCAGGCGAGTGGGTATCCAAGTGGTGCCATCCGTTTCGACCTGCCGCACACTGTCGGGTAAGGCGACAAGTAGCTCCAGCGTGTCCTGTGGACGATTCAAGCGGGTGACGATCAATTGATTGTCCATCGTCCAGTGCAGGCGAGCCGCGTAGTCGGTGCCGTGCAAGCCCTTTACTTTCCCCATCATCTTGCCGCCTTCCACATCGTAGAGGTGTACGCTTACCACGGAGTTGGGCGTGCCCACTTTCGGATACTTGAAAGCGGAATAGCGCGGATAGGCCCCGCCTTCGTACCAGGTGAGCGGGAACTGCTGCACCTGGCTTTCGTCGAAGCGGATAAAGGCCAGTTTTTTGCCGTCGTGACTCCATTTGGTGGCCACCATGCCATCGCCGCTCACCGGGCTGAATTCCTCCTCGTACAACCAATCGGGCAACCCATTGATGACGCGGTTTTTTTCACCATCGCGGGTAATCTGGTTGACGGTACCGGAAGATAAGTGCTTGATGTATAAGTTATTGCCGGTTATGAAGGCCACCCGGCTGCCATCGGGCGAGAGTGCCGCGAACTGTTGCTTGTCGCCCTCAAAGACCGGCGTTGTTTGGCGCGTGGCGAAATCATAGACAAAGTAATTGGCCAGCACCGAGTGGCGGTACACCGGGTCGACGGCAGTGGCCAGCAGCACTTTGGTCTCCTGCTCGCTGAACTCGATACGCTGAAAATCCTTGGCGGCTTCCGGCAGTTGTAGCACGAGCAAGGAGTCCCACTCGGGTCGCCGCACATCGTGGAAGTGAAACCCGTCTTTTTTTGGTTCCACGTAGTGGACACCATCTTGCAGGTAAGAAAAATCGGACGTGCCCTCCGGGTAGAATTTGAAATAAATAAAGCAATCCTCTAAAGTGATTGGCTTTTGGCCCAACAGCGGAAAAGTGGAGAGGAGGTAGCCTGCCAAAAAGACTAAGGGAAAAAGGATTTTTTTCATGGTGCAAAGAATTCGGTCGGGCGAAAGTTAATTCGTCTGGCCGAAAGGGGATGGGAAATTGGAGAAAGGGCTGGGAATGATCGTTGAAAAGCAATCCGGTCGGCGGCAGTGGCGGTAGTATTCCCGGACAGGCATACTTCACAACCCCATACGCTTATCGTTGATTCAAGTTTCTGTTAAATCTTTGGTTTTCTTCGGGTGGCATCAAAACCGCACCTACCTTCAGCCCATCCTTTTCCCTCCGGGAGTGCGCACGGGCGAAAGGACGATCGTGCGCAGCAATTCCTGCCGGGCCTCTATACCTTAGTGGCAACCGATATTTTTGGTCATCGCAGCACCCATAAGTTCGTCGTGACCAATAAGTAAGACTGTTTTTGCCGCCGTGCGTGGGTCTTTTGACCCCGCACCCGTCGTGGGTATTTCCCATCTTCCCAGCCATCGTCTGGAATTGGCTACTAAGCCAAAATGTACGGGGTCAAAAGACCCGCGCACGGCGAATTTTTCTCAACTCCTCAACATTCTCAACTTTACCCGCCGTAACCTCTTTCAGGCGAAGGTGGCATCTCAACTTTTAATATAAAACAATTTTTCATGCGCCTACTTTTCATTGTACCGGTTCTGTCAGCACTATTCGGTTGCTTTTGTCCAGCACAAGCACAGGATCAACACGACTACACTTGGCTACTAGGTATGCCCGGTTATAGTCCGCAGACACATGCTGGTGGGGATTGGATCGATTTCAACAATGGTGCTCCTACCGTGAATTATTTTGTTACCCCGATAGACTTGTGGGTACCTTGTGTCATGTCCGACCAGAATGGCGCACTGCTATTTTATAGCAATGGCTGCCAAATAAGGAACCAGCAACATGAATTGATGGAAAATGGGGATGGGATCAATCCCGGACAGTTCCATGATTCATACTGCATAAATACCGGCTATCCATCTGGGAATAGCCTGCTCTCTTTACCCTTTCCTGGTCACGAAGGACAATATTATCTCTTCCATATGCGACAATATTTCGCTACTGACTCAATAGAACTATTATGGTCGCGGGTAGATATGAATGCTAATGGCGGGCTGGGAAAAGTACTGGAAAAAAATATAAGTCTGTTAAAAGACACTCTGATGGTCAGCGTTAGCGCAGTACGCCACGCTAATGGGCGCGACTGGTGGATAATAGTGGGCGAGCAGTTTAACGATGATACCTATTGTTTTTTGCTGGATACCTTTGGCATTCATTCCATTCCAATTATCCGACGATCTAGTTGGATAGGTCCGGACCAAGATGCTGTATTCTTATCTTTTTCCCCCGATGGCCACAAAATGGCCCGTAGTGGCCACGGTACACCAGCGGCCTTTCGCCTTTACAACTTTGACCGGTGTACCGGTGCGGTTTTCAACCCTATTGACCTCGCCATCCCCGACGACGAGGCCTTCGTCAGTTGGGTCTGCTTCTCGCCCGATTCCCGCTATCTGTACCTGACCAATTTGGTCTCCCGACTATACCAGTACGACACCTGGGCAGCCGATATTAATGCTTCCGTACAATTAATCGGTACGTATGATGGGTTTATCGCGGATTATAACCTCCCGACTACTATGTACACCATGACCGTTGGCCCAGACCAGCGCATCTACATGTCCTGCAACAACAGCACCCGCTATCTGCACACCATCCATCACCCCGATGAGCCGGGGCTGGCCTGTGACTTCCGGCAGCATGATTTCCAGATGCTGGCTATCTCCTTGTTTTTCCTACCGAATATGCCCTTTTATCGTCTGTATAACGAGCCGGGCAGCCCCTGCGATACGCTGGGGGTACAAGCCCCCCTTGTGGCGCAGTGGCGCAGCGAGCGTAATACGGTTGTTGGTTTGCTGGCTATGGTTTTTACGGATATTTCCTACTTCCAGCCGAGCAGTTGGCACTGGACTTTCGGCGATGGAGACAGCAGTTTGCTACCCTCGCCCATACACACCTTCCCGGCACCGGGCGAGTATAATGTGTGTTTGGAAGTCTGCAATGACGCTGGTTTATGCGATACGCTCTGCCGCATGATCTCCGTCCGGGACACCATCACGGCACTGCCGGTGGAGGTGGAAAATATCCCGCTCGTGGTTGTGTGGCCCAACCCGTCCAATGCCCGGTTGTGGCTGGCGCATCCGGGCGGCAAGGAGGGTGCAGGATGTTTGACCTGGATGGCCGACTCGTGCTAACACAAATGCTGCCCACTACTGGCGGCGTGGAAGAAATCGCGGTGAAGCACTTGCCAAATGGACTGTATTTCTGGCAGCTCCATTCCATCGACCATGTGGTGAGAAGCGGAAAGGTGATCGTGCAACGGTAGGTGTAGATTGGGTATTAACCGACTTAGTTACTTGGACTTTGAATGAGTTTTTCACTGCTTCACAAACCTCTGCCACACCCGACTCTCTCCCGCCTGAACGGCAAGCACGTAAAGTTCTGTGGGCAAAGTACGCACATCCAGTGGTTGACCATCGGCTTGGAAGCGAACAGGTTGGTGTAGGTGTAAAAAAAGGAGGCGGCGGCTAAAAGCCACCGCCCCACTATAACAACTCTTAATCCACCAACGGGGATTAAGAGCAATTTTCCACTACTTCGGGACCATATTCGGATTCAACAGGTCATAAAACTGATCCAGTTTTGGCAGGATGATGATCCGGGTGCGGCGATTGGTAGAGCGGCCTTCCGGCGTATCATTGGAGGCCAGCGTATTGTATTCGCTGCGTCCGGCGGCGATCAAGCGGTTCGGGTTGATATTGTAAGTTTTTTGCAGTACCCGAATCACGGAAGTCGCCCGCTTCGTGCTGAGGTCCCAATTATCCTCGATGCAGTTGTTCTTGATCGGCACATTATCCGTGTAACCTTCCACCATGACTTCCAGATCGGGACGCGACTCGACAATTTTGGCGATTTTACCCAGCACCTCGTTTGCCTTTGGCGTGAGGGTGGCACTACCGCTTTTGTAAAGCATCTTGTCCGACAGATTGATCATGACCACCGTCTTGTCCACTTTGATGTCCACGTCTTTGTCTTCGATACCGTCCTTCAGCGCGCCTTTCAGGTTGACCGACAGGGCCAGATTGATCGAGTCTGCCTTGGTCTTGGCGGCTTGCAACAGATGGATATACTTGTCTTTTTTCTCCAGTTGCGACAAGGTCTCCTTGATGTTGTCACTGGCCGACTGCGACAAAACGGTCAGGTTGCCCACCTGAGT
>JAYUXG010000349.1:0-1515 GCA_043753125.1 Saprospirales bacterium
GGCCAAGCCAGTGGGGATGAGCCAGGTATTTTTTTCAAATAGTACCGGACCAGCCAAAGTAGACCCCCCAGACTCAATAAGCTGAGCATTTTCAATTGGAATAATCCAAAGCCCGCTATCCGAATCACGGCTGCCCCCAGCAGCACCCACGCTTTGTGGTACACCAGTACCCGGCTTTCGTGGTCGTAATAGCCACGCAGCAATTCGGAACGGACATACCCATTTTTTGACAAAAACCAGGCATATTCCCCCAGCCAAGCATCATCAATGTGGGCAAAACGATTAAATAAACTGGCCACTAAAAGCACCGCAGCCGTCCAGGCAAAGCCAAGTACCCACCGCTGATGGCGAAAAATATTTTCCGACAAATCCGGAATTTTCATGCTTAGATAATGGTCATTGCGCCAGATTTAAGTCTCAACTAAACGACTGGCCTGAATTCAAAAGGCGAAAGGTTGGTTTTTGTTTCGAATAACTTGCAAAACGACTGCGGATGTTCGAAGCCTAATTGGTAGGATTTCACTTACAGATAAGTGGGTAGCGGATAATTTTTCTTTTACTTTTTCTATCAATTTGTCATGTATGTGTTGCTGAGTGCTTTGACCGGTTAATATTTTTAGCAATCCACTTAAATAATTAGGCGATATGTTTAATGCTTCGGCAATATACTGCACGGTAGGCAAGCCTTTTTCTACCAAAGAATCGCCGTGGAAATAAGCGGCAAGGATAATTTCCAAATGATCAAGAATTTTATGGTTGGATATTTTCCGGGTAATAAATTGCCGCTGATAAAAACGTTCTGCGTGACCACGATCTGGCCTCACTACTACTTATTTTCAAAAACAAAACTATAATTGGAAATAAGTGTCATTTTTTTGAGGTTATTTCCAATTATAGGATTCATTTGACCTTTTGATTGACCGCAAAGACAACTGCATCAATCTTTGCAAAATCAAATTTCACAGCAGCCCCTTTGCCATCACACCCGCATACTATCAGCAACTGGTAGAAAAGCGATAGTGCTTTATAGATCACACGGGTACTAAAAAACAGGTTTTCTTGACTTTTATCACCAATTACGGCATTACGCCAAACGCTTCCGAGGCACCTTTTTTATTCCGCTACTCTCCAAACCTCCATACTACACACTCCTTTTTATCAAAATCATAGGTCATCACCCGCAAACCATTTTGCAGTTGTTGAACGATATATTTTGGGGCATTTTTCTCATTTTTCAAGGCAAAATCTTTCAACAGCTTGCCATCGGCAGCACCGAAAAGCACCTCGGTTAAATTGTAGGATAGTACCTCTTTATGGCGCATGGGGCACAGTTCCCGCAAGGTCTGGTTGTGCGATGTACCTCGTTTCGATTCTTCCTCCCTTTCCTTTTCGGATAGTGTCGAAATCGCATAAAATTCAGGGTGCAATCCAAGCGAGTCCAGAGAGAACACATTAAATAGATAATCGAACAGCATCACCCGCCCGGTCGCGGAATTTTATGGTTGGTTTTTAGTT
>JAYUXG010000350.1:0-4010 GCA_043753125.1 Saprospirales bacterium
AGACAACCACGCCTGGAAGTCCCCAACATCCAGACGCCTCGCAACGAGCGAATATACGAGATCCGCAGTTACGAGAGTGCCACCGAAAAACTATACGTCAATAAAGTACACATGTTTAACGTGGCAGATGAGGTGGCACTGTTCAAAAAGCTCGGTTTCAATGCCGTTTTCTATGGTTCGGTCTTGTCCGGACCACGAATGCCGAATTTGATCTATATGGTTACTTTTGACAACGCAGCAGCCAGGGCAGCGCATTGGAAGACCTTTGTGGAGCACCCGGAATGGAAAAAAATGACGGCACTGCCGGAGTATCAGGCCAAGAATGTGTCGCATATTGATAGTTATCTGTTGCACCCAACCAGCTATTCTGATTTTTGAACGGTAAGATTTATTGAATGGTAAAAACGTCCGTCAATCTACGCCCTTGCGCATTCATAAATTGGGAAAACTCTTCGCGCTTGATTTCTCCGCGAAATTGGCTGCTGACTATAATGGTGTCACAGTTTGCGTTCAGGTCGCCCACCGATCCTGCATACGAAAGCCCCCTTTCATCGAACACCCGATAGGCCACCATGCCGCCGGGGAGCAAAGTAATCGTGTCCCCGCCGCCCGCAACCGTGCGGGTGAATTTTTGGATTGGGTGCAGCCGGGCCTCCTCGACGGCCTGGGCTTCCATAGCCTGAAATGCCTGCCAGCTCTTGCGATCTGTTTGCCCCCCAAAAATAGCCATGCTGACGATCGCTATGCCGAAGACCGACCCGAATCCCACTGAGCGGGTATAATTGCTCGATCAATACGCCGCTGCGGCAAAAATCAGTCCCCCTGTGAAAGTAAGGAAGATAAGGGCCAAGTCTCCCAGTTTGTCGACTGGCCCCGGCGCACCGATGGACGCCAGCAGCAGCACGAGCGATAGTAAGCCCAGGCCTACCACTGGCAGGACACCTAAGATTAGGAGCAGAAGAGCGGTGATTTTCATGGTTGGACTAGTCGGTAAAAATGTGTTGCGAAGAGTAAGATAAATGAGAATGTACAAGCTCGAAGCCTATGTCGCCAAAAAACACCCATACATCCCCACATGGGCACGAATATTTTCTGGTGCAGTACCTTCGCCTCTTCAAAAATGCACAAAGTACTTCCACATGAATAGTTTCCACAAATTAATCCCTCAAGCCCCAATCCTCCTCCTACTGATTTGTTTTGCTCTCAGTAGTACGGCCCAAAACACCTCTGTAACCGGCCAGCTCACCGATGCCACCACCGCTACCCCCCTCGGCTACGCCAGCGTACGGGTACTCCAAGTGCCGGACAACAAATTGGTGAATGGTGCTTTGACCAATGATAAAGGCGAATTCACGGTGGTGCTGCCCTTAGGCCGTTACGTGGCAGAAATAGAATTCATCGGTTTTGAAATCCTGAAAACCGCTGAATTTTCCCTGACCAAAGAACGCCCGCAGCATGATCTGGGCATCATCCAACTCGCTGCCTCTTCCCGGACACTCAACGAAGTGGAGGTCACCGCCGAAAAAAGCACGATGGTACTGGCTTTGGATAAAAAAATATTTAACGTTGGCAAAGACCTCTCGAACGCGGGCGGCTCGGCG
Organism: Saprospirales bacterium; assembly: GCA_043753125.1. Lineage (GTDB taxonomy): Bacteria > Bacteroidota > Bacteroidia > Chitinophagales > Saprospiraceae > M3007. The sequence continues at coordinate 1,602 of JAYUXG010000350.1, forward strand.
ACCGACATATTGACCAACATACCCTCCGTCACGGTGGACCCGGACGGCAATGTTAAATTGCGTGGCAGCGACAACGTGCGTATCCTGATCGACGGCAAGCCCTCCGGACTGGTCAGTTTCAAGGGCAGCAGCGGGTTGCAACAACTACAGGGCAGCATGATTGAGCGGGTGGAGATTATCACCAATCCCTCGGCGCGCTACGAGGCGGAAGGTTCCGCCGGAATCATCAACATCATTTTGAAAAAAGACCAGAAGCAGGGTTTCAATGGCTCAGTCGAACTCATCGCCGGGCATCCGACCAATTTTGGGGCAGCGGCCAACCTCAATTACCGCCACCGGAAAATCAATTTCTTTATCAACTACGGTTTTTCATACCGGGTTACGCCGGGGCAAGGCACCATGTTTCAGGAACGTTTTGTCGGCGACACCACCTACCTGTTGCGGCAAACCACGAGCAACGAAATGCGGGGCCTGAACAACAACGTGCGTGGTGGGCTGGATTATTATTTTAGCGAACACAGCATTCTGACCGCCTCGACCCTGTGGCGGCGCAGCGACGCGCAACGCCTGACCGACATCCGCTACGAGGACTATCTGTTCAATCTCAATAATCCGCTCGGCTACACCCTGCGCCAACAAGATGAGGTGGAGGACGAACCCAACTCGGAGTATTCGCTCGTGTATAAGCGCAAATTCGGGCGCGAGGGCCACGAACTGACCACCGAAGCCAAATATCTGAACTACTGGGAACACTCCGACCAATCCTTTCCGCAGCAGACCTTTTTCCCGGACGGCACGGAAGACGTCTCCAAGGCCATTTTTCAAAAGTCGGTGAACGACGAGTACGAAAACCAATACTTGCTCCAACTGGATTATGTACGCCCCGTCGGTCAGGACGGCAAGTTCGAGACCGGGTTGCGGAGTAGTTTTCGGGACATGGAAAACGATTACATCGTCACCGAGAAAAACACCGATGGCACGTTCAGTACCGTTCCCGGATTGGACAACGACTTCTTTTATACAGAAAACATCAACGGTGCGTACTTCATCTATGGCAATAAACGCCGCAAATTCTCCTGGCAGGCTGGCCTACGGGCGGAACACACCGATGTCAACACGCTTTTGGCGGAAACAAACGAGGAAAACCCGCGCGACTATTTCAACTTCTTCCCCAGTCTACACCTAACCTACGAGTTGCCAAAAAACAACGCCATCCAGTGGAGTTACAGCCGCCGAGTGCGCCGTCCGGTGTACAACGACTTAAGCCCGTTTTCGACTTTCACCGACAGCCGCAACTTTTGGAGCGGCAACCCCGACCTCAATCCCGAATTCAGCGATGTGCTGGAAATAGGGCATATCCGTTATTTTGACCAAGGCTCCGCATCGTCGTCGGTCTACTTCCGGCACACGCAGGACAAGATTGAGCGCATTCGACAACTCGACGCTGCGGGCAACGCCACCACCCGCCCGGAAAACCTGCGCTTTGGCGATGCCCTCGGCTTGGAATTTACCAGTGCCTATTCGCCTAAAAAATGGTGGAAATTAGACGGCAACTTTAATTTCTTTTACGCTACCATCGACGGCAGCAACATCGAGGTGGATTACCAAACCACGACCTACAGTTGGTTTGCCCGGGCGACCTCTAAATTCTTGTTGCCAAAAAACTTCGATTTCCAGGTGCGCGGCAACTACGAGGCTCCCCAAAAAACAGTACAAGGCAGTCGCAAAGCCTTGTATTTCATAGATTTAGCCGCCAGCAAGGACATTTTGCGCAATAAGGGCACGCTGACGCTAAACGTGTCCGACCTGCTGAACAGCCGCAAATCACGGACGGTGACCGAGGGCGACAATTTCCGCAACGAGGGAGAGTTTCAGTGGCGGCGACGGCAGGTCAACTTGACGTTCAATTACCGGATAAATCAAAGTAAACCAGCGGCGCGGAAAAAAGGGGAAGGAGAGGAAGGATGATAGAACATAAGGCTTGTTAATTCAACTGTTTAACCATTTCTTTCAAAATACATGAAAAAGAAATTTTTGCTCGGGTTATTCGTAGTGCTGGTGGTCATCCAATTTTTCCGCCCTGAAAAAAACAACTCCAACGACCAACAGTATCACCTCTCCACCAAGTACGTTGTTCCAGGGGAGGTGGTCACCATCCTGGAAGGGGCCTGCAACGACTGTCACAGCAACCTAACCAAATACCCTTGGTACGCTAACATCCAACCCGTGGCGTGGTGGCTGGCGGATCACGTCCGGGAAGGCAAGCAGCACTTAAATTTTTCCAATTTTACATCCCGAAAAGTGGCTGTACAAAACCACAAGTTTGAAGAAATCGTAGAAATGGTGGAGAAAAAGGAGATGCCGTTGCCATCGTACACCCGGCTGGGCTTGCACCCGGAGGGAAAGCTT
>JAYUXG010000351.1:0-4008 GCA_043753125.1 Saprospirales bacterium
AAAATCGGCAGCATCCTCCGTGGTATCTATGGCGATGCCATTGTCTCGGCACAATTTACGAAGGGCGGCGACGCCCGTGGCAATGGCCTCGTGGCGGTAACCTTCGGTCTTGGAAAAAACCAGGATGCGAGCGGACACACCACTGTCGCAGCGTTGAAAAAAGAGGAGGGTGAAGACCCCAGCAGTCAGCAAAAATGAGCTATACAGAAACCGGAACATAGCGAATGATTTTGCGCCAAAATACACCGCTTTCCTTTTTGTTCCTTATTTTTGTCTATTCAATATAAAATGTCATGGCAGTACATCCAGCATCCAGCATCCAGCATAGTTATCTCCGACCCAGACATCTTGAGCGGCGCACCTGTTTTTAAAGGAACGCGGGTACCGGTAGAAATACTCTTTGAATATTTGCAATATAGCACTGTGGAGGAGTTTTTGAAGGGCTACCCACAGGTGCCGCGCTCAATGATAAACGCCATATTAGAGCTTGTTCAGTGCTAGTGAAGTTGGTTGGCCCAGAGCAGATTGTGTTCTTATCAGTTTTTTCACCCTTCTACATTGGGTTGAGATAAAAAAGTACGGCAGCCTGCTGACAGGCTGCCGTACTTTTTTGTCATATCGCCTACCCAAAAAAACTTTAAAAAAACACCTCCAAATCGAAAGAAAAAAATTAAATTTTTTGTTTTAAATACGGAATCAAAATGGCTACTTTTGCTCTTGAAAAACATCGGCAGCAAGACGTTTTTTGTTCAATGTCTTGATTTTTATGGTTATGCATCACAAAATAATAGCTTTGCCAGTGATTATGTGGAAATTTTTTAAAACAAATTGGTTTGCAATAGCCTTGGTGTTGTTACTACTGGTGGCTATTGGCCGCAACAATCCCCGTTTTAGATTTTGGAATCCCGACGGCCCGACCGTGGCTGGCGGAAAATATACCGATGCGCGTCCTGTCCCGGCGGCACATTCGGAACTGTTTGGTATGGAGGGTACCGCAGATGTTGCCATGCCGAGCGTAGACGACGCGACCGCAGTGGCTTTTTTGAAGCGCTTTGGCAACTTGGCGGTGAATGAGCGAAAGAAGTTCGGCATCCCGCCTTCCGTACTGCTGGCCTGTGCCTACGTGAACAGCCATTCCGGTCAACGTATTGCCGCGCTCCAGGCCAACAATTTCTTTGCCCTGCCTGCCAATGCTGGCTGGGATGGAGCCGTAGCCACCATGGATGGCCAGCACTTCCGCCGGTACGATACGGCCTGGGCCAGTTTCCGGGATTTTGGGGCTATGCTCAGCCAGCAGCCCTGGTTCGACGAGGTGCGGAAATCGGCTGTTATTGATTGGCAGCAGTGGCTGAAAGGGTTGGATGGGAAAAGTATCTCGGATGTGCGCAACAACACCGCCGAGATGCGGACGGTGATCGAAACCTACCGCTTGTATGAACTGGATGGCCAGTAGGGCTTCTCAAATATTGATTACGTGAAGGCAAGGGCTATTTTGGGACATTCCCGGAATGGCCCTTGTTATTTTTGGTCGGGAAGATTGCATTTGCGCTCTGAATTTTTTAGTGGTCGGCCATTTCGCTGCTTGCAGATAAGGCGGTTAACTTTGCCTTAACCTTCTGGCATCCTTTTTGAATGTTACTAATTCAGAAAAGCGCGTTTAATGTACGTGACTTTCTAATGACTGTCCACTTCAAACTTTCTGATTATGAAAAACCTGCTTTTTCTTCTGTTTTTCGCCCCGGCCCTGTTGATGGCCAAACCCGGAAATCCCACTATGGACGCGATCACCGCAGCACTTGGCAGCGGCAACGTAGATATGCTTTCGAAGTATTTTGCCGATAACGTGCAGATTTCGATCCAAGATAAAGAACGCACTTACCCGAAAGTCCAAGCGGTGGAAGCGGTGCGCAGTTTCTTCACCACTGCCAAGCCGCAGTCGTTCAGTGAGGTACACAAAGGGACCAGCCGGGAGAACAGCGACCAGTATTGCATCGGTAACCTGGCGTCCAGCAATGGCGTTTATCGGGTCTACTTGTACCTGAAAGTGAACGGCAACTCGGTCACGATTCAAGAAATGCGTCTCGATAAGGAGTAAACAGGAGTGTGCAAACCGTTTTTGCAGCATCCCAATCTTGGGCCATCGCCGATGCTTTCGGTGATGGCCCAATTTTTTTTGAAACGCTAAAAAGGTCTCCCGAATGTTGGTATTCAGGCATTTTTCAACCACAAAATCTGTTTAGAAAAAACTGCGCCCCTTTTTGATCGAACAAAAACAGCATCCCCCCGTTTCCTACGGCAATACACCAACTTTCAGCCAAGGCAATCGCTCCAATCTCGTTGCTTGGCTTGGACACACTGCCCACCCTCCGTTGCGCACCGTATGGAATGGATCTCTGACCCGGATATTTGGATTGCCTTCCTGACGCTCTGTTCCCTGGAGATCGTATTGGGCATCGACAACATTATTTTCATCTCCATTGTCACCAACCGCCTGCCCGAAGTGCAGCAAAACTCTGCCCGGCGCGTGGGGCTGCTGTTCGCTATGGTCATGCGCATTCTTTTGCTCTTTTCCCTAACGCAGATCATGGCCCTCACCGGCACCCTGTTCACGGTGTCGGGTAACGACATCTCCGGGCGCGATCTCATTCTGCTGATCGGTGGGATGTTCCTGCTCTACAAAAGCGTGAGCGAAATACATGGCAAAGTAACCGAGACGGACAAAGACAAGACTAAGAAGCCCGCTGCCCGTTACTGGCCTACTATTGTCCAGATTGTACTTATTGACATTATTTTCTCCTTCGACTCCGTCATTACGGCCGTCGGTATGGTGGACCGTATTGAAGTGATGATCGCCGCCGTCATCTTTTCGGTTGGCGTGATGATGTTTGCGGCGGGGCCGATCAGCCGATTTATCAATCGCCATCCGGCCGTGAAAGTGTTAGCCCTGTCTTTTCTGATGATGATCGGCCTGTCGCTCATTGCCGAGGGCGTGAATTTCCACATCCCCAAGGGCTTTATTTATTTTGCAATGGCCTTTAGTATTTTGGTGGAATTAATCAACATCCGCATCAAATCACGGGAGTAAAATGGTGGATAACTTCCCGGCCCGGGCGTAGAGATTCTTCCTGGAATCCCTGTACTTTTGTCGGCACATGAGCAACTTCGTCGTCTCCGCCCGTAAATACCGCCCGCAGCGTTTCGAAGACGTGGTCGGCCAACAACACGTGGCCGGTACGCTGAAAAACGCCCTCGCCACCGACCACCTGGCGCACGCCTTCCTGTTCACCGGGCCGCGCGGGGTTGGCAAGACCACCTGTGCGCGCATTCTGGCCAAGATACTGAACTGCGAAAGCCGTACTGCCGACCAGGAGGCTTGCAACCAGTGCAATTCCTGCAAGGCTTTCAACGAAAGTGCTTCGTTCAACATCATCGAACTGGATGCGGCCAGCAACAACTCGGTGGAGCATATCCGCGCCCTCATCGAGCAGGTGCGCTTCCAACCGCAGCAGGGTCGCTACAAGGTGTTCATCATCGATGAGGTACACATGCTGTCCAGTCAGGCATTCAATGCTTTTTTGAAAACGCTGGAGGAGCCACCGCCCTACGCCATTTTCATCCTGGCCACCACCGAGAAGCACAAGATTATCCCCACTATTTTGTCGCGCTGCCAAATCTTTGATTTTCGGCGCATTACGGTGGTGGATATGGTGTTGCACCTGAAGGATATTTGCCAAAAAGAAGGCATCGAGGCGGAGGAAGACGCGCTACATATCATTGCCCAAAAGGCGGACGGTGCGCTGCGCGATGCCCTCTCCATTTTCGACCGGATCACCAGTTTTTCGGGCAAAAAAATCACCTACGACGACGTAATCGAGAACCTCAACGTACTCGACTACGACTACTATTTCCAACTGACCGAAGCCCTGCTGGCCGAGGATATGCCCGGCCTGCTTACTCTGTTCGACCAAATACTGCGCAAAGGTTTCGAGCCGGATATATTTGTGACTG
>JAYUXG010000352.1:0-4007 GCA_043753125.1 Saprospirales bacterium
CAAAATGGAGGTGGAAGACGTGACCCGCCTGCGCGAACAGGAGATCATCTTTGGCATTACCCGGCACCTGATCAATCTCTACTTCCACGACGACGAAAATGGCAAGGCTTTCCATCTGTTCGGCCAACTGAAACAGATTGTGGCCGACTGGTACCGCGATAAGATCGTGGTGATCGGTGGGCGGCCCGAAGAAGTGAACCACTGGAAGAAACTGGTGGTGAATGAAGACCCTAAAAAGTATTGCAGCTGCATATACGAAGCTATTCAGAACGGTAGCCGCAACCGGGGCGAGATGCGGGTGCTGCCGGTATTCAACTACTACAATAAGTTCAGCAGCACGCGCTATATCCACGGCCATACTGCCAAACCCTGCCAGGAAACCGCCAAAAGCCACGTCAACGTGGTCGTGGCCGATACCGCCAGCAGCAACCCCGAAGCCAACTTTTGGGAACACATTGCCGCCAAAACCTTGGAAGAACTGCCGGAAGTGCAATCCTACTTCAAAAATGCCTTCTCCGACTTTCAAATTCCGTATGTCGCCGACGGCAAAGACCGCTACTATAAGCCGGATTTCATCATTCGCTCCCGCCGACCCAATGGTACGACGGTGATGCTGATCCTGGAAATCACCGGCGCGAACAAACAATATAAGGTGGAAAAGAAACTATACACCGAGACTTATTGGATTCCGGCGGTGAATGCAGTACGGGATTTGTATGCGGAGCTGGTGGGGTGTGAGTGGCGATTTTTGGAAGTTGGGGGGGAGGTACGGGAGTTGAGAAAATATCTCGCTAGTTCAATAATTAAGTGATCAAGAAGAACACTTGCAGCTTTTTGCAATCTAAAAAATATCCAAATCATAATGTCAACAATCTTAACATACAATAATAAGATTATTGCAATCTTACATAACTGATGTTACGCAGCATATTACGGTGCGTTGCACCTTCAAGCACATTTGGCCATGGCGAACTACAAATATTTTGGTGCGTTGCACCTTTATTGCGTAACATCAGTTACATAAATCCTTCCGCCTCTTGATCCCGTCCCAAGAAGAAGATGTCTGAATTGTGAAAGGATATGATTGTTCTGAGTAGTATTTAAAAGATCAAAACAATGATATTCAAAACATGCAATCCTACAAACACAAAGCCACCCGCCCCCTCATCCCCTCCAAAGAAGAAGCACGCATAGCACATCGTCTGAACTGTGATTGATATAATTATCTTGATTTATATGATTTAAATTTGTCCGCTTACGTCTCAGACATCTGAAATCACAGTATCAAAAAATCACCCAAATCACCCAAATCACAGTTCAGACAGATAATCCGCCAACCCGATTCCGCCACCCGCCCCTCATCCCCCAAAGAAAAAGCAGACCTGGTAAAACCGGCAGACAAAACGTAGAACGATCCCAACCAAAATCCCCTAAATTCGCCCAAAAAAAAGATGCAACTACAACTAAGACCCTCCCTGTTTTGGGATGCCAATCTCGCGACCCTGGACCCGCAAAAGCACAAAGCGCAGGTCATTGAGCGTACATTGATGCGCGGCACCAAGCAGGAGTTTGACCTGGTCTTGCAGTATTATAGCTGGGAAACTGTAAAAAAAATAGCCTTGGCCGCCAGGTATCTGGACAAATACACCCTCTCCTTTTGCAGCGTGATTTTTGATACCCCCAAAACAGAATTTCGATGCTACAAACTCGCACAGTTGAACCCAGGACATTGGGACTATTGAAAAACCTGATGTCGAAATCCTACCTCGACCAGTTTTTCCTGGTGGGCGGCACTTCGTTGGCCCTGCAAATGGGGCACCGTTTTTCGGTCGATTTGGACTTATTTACGGTATCGGATTTTGACCAGGATGAGTTATTGGCCTCGCTTAGAGCAGATTTTGAGGTGAGCGTCCAAGTCACTTCGCCCAGTATATTCATTACCCTGATCGATCAAGTGAAAGTGGATTTCGTGCGGTTTCGGTACAAGCTGCTTTTTCCAGTTTTACAAGTAGAAGGAGTCAGAATGTTGGAGGTGCGGGATGTGGCCCCCATGAAGTTGGATGCAGTGACCAAACGCGGGAGCAAAAAAGATTTCTATGACCTTTATTTTTTGCTCCAAAAAATGCCGCTGCAACAGATACTCGACCTATACAATGAAAAATTCCAGCATTCTACGCTTTTTCACGTCATTAAAAGCTTGACCTACTTTGACGATGCCGAAGATCAGGACGACCCAATCGTTTTTGACCCGGCCGTTCGTTGGGATACAGTCAAATCCACGCTCGAAAAAGAGGTAAAAAATTTATATCGGTAAAACCACGCCATGCAATCCTACAAACACAAAGCCACCTGCCCCCTCATCCCCTCCAAAGAAGAAGCGGGCATGGAACATCGTCTGAACTGTAATTGATATGATTATCTTGATTTTTATGATCTAGATTTGTCCGCCTACCATTCAGACACCAGGAGCCACAGCATCAAAAAATCAAAAGAATCACCCAAACCATAGTTCAGACTTCATGATTAACGAAACCTACAAATATTCCACCCTGACTTCCAGTATTATCGGCTGTGCCATGCGTGTACATAGCGCTTTAGGTAACGGATTTCAGGAAGTTATATATCAACGCGCCTTGGCCATTGAACTGACGGACACCAGGGTCAACTTCCGCCGCGAAGTAGAGATGCCTATTCATTACAAAGGACAGCAGATCGGTACGCGGCGCGTGGATTTTCTGGTGGAAGATACCATCTCTGTCGAACTGAAAGCCTTGATCAATCTGGAACCGGTCCATTTAGCCCAAGCCATCAATTACCTGGAAGCCTATAATCTCGAAATCGGCTTACTCATTAATTTTGGTGCGACCAGCCTCGACTTCAAACGCTTGAACAATAAAAAGTATAAGGCCTCCAATCATACGGACGATCACCTTTTTCCAAGTATTTAATCACAAGAATCTCAAAAATCATAAAAATCACAGTTCAGACAACCCTTCGTCTGAGCTGTGATTTATGTGACTCGTTTGATTTATATGATCTTGCGAGGCGAAAAAAGGCAGTCACCAAAAATTCGTTGGCCTCACGGCAACCATCATAATCACAAGAATCTCAAAAATCATATAAATCACAGTTCAGACGACCCTTAGTCTGAACCATGATTTTCGTGATTCGTTTGATTTATATGATCTTGCAAGGCGAAAGAGGCAGTTACCAAGAATCGTCGGCATCACCACAATCATCAAAATCTCAAAAATCATATAAATCACAGTTCAGACGACCCTTAGTCTGAACCGTGATTTTTGTGATTCGTTTGATTTATATGAATCTTGCAAGGCAAAAAAAGCAGCCACCAAAAATCGTCGGCATGATAATAATCATTAAAATCTCAAAAATCATATAAATCACAGTTCAGACATGCAATCCTACAAGCACAAAGCCACCCGCCCCCTCATCCCCTCCAAAGAAGAAGCGGGCATGGAAGACAGCAACGAGACCGTCAGCCGGAAAGCCAAAGCGGAGCTGCCGCTGAACCCGGTGGTGACGCGCGGGCAGGACCCGGAACTGTTCTGGATGCATAAGTACGGCCCGGAAGATGACCAAACCGCCAAAGAGGTGGACATCCGTTCCCTCTACCGCCACGAACACATCAGCCCGGAACTGCTGATCAACCGGTTATACCGCCAGGAAGCGGTAAAGCCCACCGTGGGCGACCAACTCGGCCTATTTGCGCCCAATGTGCGCGACTTGTTCGGCAATAGCCTGGACATGGACGAATTCGACAAAGTGGGCGAATATTATAAACACCAGGGCGACTGGAGCAACCGCCTCATCCAGGGCGATTCGCTGCTGAGCATGACCAGCCTGCTCGAACGCGAAGGCTTCGCCGGTAAGGTGCAGATGATCTACTTTGATCCGCCCTACGGCATCAAGTACGGCTCCAACTGGCAACTTCAACTTCACAACCGCGACGTGAAAGACGGCGCCGACGAACACCTCTCCGCCGAACC